>NZ_JBSXNQ010000063.1:0-171112 GCF_056857715.1 Marinobacter sp. L-13 | reverse complement strand
GGCTAGTGGTTCCCCTTGCCGGGTCCACAGGGGACTTGCACCCCCAAGTCATCCGGCCAGCACCACCTGTACCGGAACAGCGCCCGTCAAGGCGCTACGCGCCATGCCTGGCGCACAACGTAAAAGAGCCGGCGTTATGCCGGCTCTTTTCGTTGGATTGCACGGACAAGAGTCAATCCTGGGCCATCGCCGAGGCCACGGCCTCCACCCACTCGACGTATGCGGTTTCGTCAGACTCAATGATTCGCGCCCCCACCAGAAAGCTCGACTCGTTGGGTCGACACCAGACCACTTCGACCATCAGACCGAAAGGCTGGGCATGGTTACCAAGAAATACGCTCGCCGGCAGCAGGGCCCCCAGGGAAAGGGGTTCGTCAGCTGTCAGGCAAAGGCCACTGGCCGAAATATCACGAATACCGCAGACAAGGTCCCGCTCCTCGGCTCCGGTTTCTTCCGGCAAGCCGGACTCAAGCTCGAGTATTGCCCTGGCTCGCGCCGTAAGACGGTAATCTGCCCGATTGTCCTGATCAACGGGCGGCTCATTCCGGGTTCCAAAGCTATAGTCATTATCTGTCATTATTGTTTTTCCTGCTTCGGCAATATCAGTTGCGGCCAACGCGAATCCGCCCGACTACCCTGCTAAGGGTGTCGTCGAATTCCGCGGAGGTTCCCAGAACCCGGATCCGTCCTTCGACAATCCTTTCAACCAGGGCGTCCTCGAGAAATTCACGCCTGTTCAGGCCCAGACGGTCCACAAACACGAGCTTTCTCGACGCATTGATGCGCACGGCCAGTTTCAGACGGGCAGGTTCATCAGACGTTTCATCGGGTTCAACGGCAATCCAGCCACCAAGCTTGATAGCATCCACCTGTTTCTCGGCCAGCAGCGTCCTTTCCTTCCGGATCCGTTCCTTTTCAGCCTGTTCATCGGCGAGTCGTTGCTCTTCATCGGCTTGCCGCTGGCGCTCAAGCTCGGCTTCACGTTCCGCTTCCTCCGCCCTTCGCCGTTCTTCCGCGACTTCTTTTTCCCGCCTCAATTCCTCTGCGCGCAGCCTGGCAGCTTCCGCCGCCTGCTCCCTCTGCCGACGCTGCTTCTCGCAGACACGGGCAAGCAGTTCCACGGTTTCTGCCAGCACCGTTCCGAACGGCGTGAGCTGCGGCAATGGCCGGATCTGCTCCTGCTCAAGGGCCCTCTGAAACTCGCCCCAGGTCTGCAGCCCCAGTTTCACGCCGGCGCCGTTCGTCCAGAGGATTTCTGCCGATTCCGGCAAGAACGCATAGAAGTAACGGCGCTGCTCTCCGACACCCTCGCCCTCGACAAACCATTGCCCCTCATACGGTTCAAAAGCTTCTGCCGCGGGCACTTCGAAGCTGAGCCAGGTGCTGTCCCAGTGGAAGCTCCCCGCCGCCGGCAGTGCCTCCACAAGATCCGGCGCCTCCCCTCTCAGCCTGGAAACCATAGCGGATTCGATCCCGGACAGGGACTCCGCAGGCAGTGATTCATTAAAAACCCGTTTCCAGACATCAAGGATCCGATCACCGATCTGTTCGCCCACGTGATAGAGCCGATTACGGTCCTTGTCGGAAAGCGACGGATCACCAATCCAGACCAGCCATTCCAGCAACTTGCTGCCATGTCGCAGGTTCTCTCCGTCGAGACCGGAATCCCAGATCGACTGTTTCAGCAGACCCTGCCAGTGATCAAGTATAAAGCGGACGATCGGAAGCGGCAGCTTGCGCCCCTGGAGAGCCCGACCGATTAATGCCCGGGAAGACTGCTCTGCCTTGCGCTGCTTTGCAGCGCCCTGCTCGGTTTCCAGCAGCCGTTGGCGGAGCTTTCCAACCTGGGCATTCCTCTTCCCGGCGTCTTCCTGCCAGCGATGACAGAATTCGTTAACCGGCTCCGTCTTGCCGGATTCAAAACTCGCGGAAACGGCGATAACCAGCGAATCCAGCTGATCCATCAGAACCTTGGCGGAACGGCCTCCGGAATCACTCCAGCCGCGCCACTCCTGAAGGCTGTCCAGCCACTCCAGTAGCGCCTTGCTGAAGGCTTTCTTGCCCTCCAGATTCATGCGCCAGGCAAGATAGAAGCGCAGCCTTGCCACCCGGCGGGCGAGGCTCGGATGCAGGCCGCTCGTCTTCAGGAACACGTCCATGATGCGGTCAGCCACATAGGCGGCGTTCACCTGTCGGGCTGACCACTCCAGATGAACAGATCGGATAACATGGGTAACCCGTTCGTCACGCTGTTCGGACCAGCAGGAAACCAGCAGTGGGCGCCAGTCGCTGACGGCGTCTGGTTCGAGCTTGCCAGCCGGGTATGGAAGGTCAGGAACACGAATGCCGGCCAGGACATCGTCAATCTTGCCTGAAACCGCTGCAACGGAAGGCACATCCTTCGGTCTCTGCCTGTTTTGCGACATCCGTTCCCCGTACTTAAGAAGCGTTGAAAAGGCCCTGTAAATAACGCAGTATAACCAACTCGCCGGGGTTTACCGCAACCGTGCACCGGCGCTATTCGCGTTAATCTGCAACCCTGTTGGCATATTCTATCGTCCACCAGGGCTGCAACGATCAGAATCGGGGAAGCAGAACAACATGTCGGGCAACAAACTAGAGAATCTGAATGTGGCGAGCCAGGAAGCACTGATCACTCCTGAAGCGCTGAAGAAGGAGATGCCGCTCTCCGACAAGGCCGCAGAAACCGTCTCAAAGGGCCGCCAGGCGATCTATGACATCATGGATGGCAAGGACCACCGGCTATTCGTCGTGGTGGGCCCCTGCTCCATTCACGATGTTGAAGCTGCGAGAGATTACGCCGCGCGCCTGAAGAAGCTTGCCGATGAAGTCAGCGACACGCTGCTGATCGTTATGCGTGTCTATTTCGAGAAGCCTCGCACAACAGTTGGCTGGAAAGGCCTCATCAACGATCCGCACCTGAACGACACCTTTGATATTGAGCAGGGCCTTCACATCGGTCGTCGTCTGCTGCTGGATATCAACGAGCTTGGCCTGCCCGCAGCCACCGAAGCGCTGGATCCGATCTCCCCGCAGTACCTGCAGGACACCATTGCCTGGTCCGCCATCGGCGCCCGTACTACCGAGTCGCAGACTCACCGCGAGATGAGCAGCGGCCTGTCCATGGCGATCGGTTTCAAGAACGGAACCGACGGCAGCCTGGACGTTGCGGTGAACGCCATGAAGTCCGTGTCTCACCCGCACAGTTTCCTGGGCATCGACCAGCAGGGGCAGGTGGCGATTATCCGCACCAAGGGCAATAACTACGGCCACGTTGTTCTGCGCGGTGGCGGTGGCAAACCCAACTACGATTCGGTGAGCGTCGCCCTCTGCGAACAGGCGCTGGATAAAGCAGGCCTGCGCAAGTCGATGATGATTGACTGCAGCCATGCCAACTCCAGCAAGGATCCGGCCATTCAGCCGCTGGTCATGCAGGATGTCACCCACCAGATCCTGGAAGGTAACACCTCGATCCAGAGCCTGATGGTGGAAAGCAACATCAACTGGGGTAACCAGTCCATTCCCGAGAATCTGGCAGATCTCAAGTACGGCGTATCGGTGACCGATGCCTGTATCGACTGGCCAACCACCGAAAAGGCCATTCGGGATATGCGCGATAAGTTGAAGGATGTCTTGCCCAAGCGCAAGATCGGCTGATCAAAGCATGATATAAAACGGGGAGCCTCAGCTCCCCGTTGTCATAACCCCACCTATCCAGTCCAGCCTTTCTCTCAGCGCGACTACTTGGCCGATAATAACCAGTGTTGGCGGCTGGACCGCTTCCGCCTCTACTCTTTCAACGATGTTGCAGAGATTCCCTGTAACCACGCGCTGATCCCTCGTTGTCCCCTTCGAGACCAACGCCACGGGCATTTCCTGGGACATACCGTGGGCGACCAACTGCCGGCAGATAATCGGCAGGCCAACCAGCCCCATGTAGAACACCAGGGTCTGGTTGTTCTGGACAAAGTCTCGCCAGGGAAGATCGCAGGTATCGTTCTTGAGATGGCCAGTCACGAACCGGACTGACTGGGCATAATCCCGATGTGTGAGCGGGATTCCGGCGTAGGCCGCGCAGCCGGAAGCGGCGGTTATACCCGGCACCACCTGAAAGCGTACGCCGGCGTCGGCCAGAGTTTCAATTTCTTCGCCACCGCGCCCGAAGATAAACGGGTCTCCGCCCTTGAGACGGACCACCTTCCGGCCCTGCCTGGCCAGATCCACCAATCGTTGATTGATCTGGTCCTGAGGCAAGGTGTGGTTGGCCCGCTGCTTGCCAACATGAATCATCTCGGCAGTGTCTGGAATCATGGCCAGTATTTCCGGCGACACCAGGCGATCGTAAAGCACGACTTCGGCGGACGTAATCAGCCTCCAGGCTTTGAGTGTCAGCAGTTCAGGGTCGCCCGGCCCGGCCCCGACGAGGGCCACTTCGCCCGCTGATGTGTTCGGGTTCGAGGTCACCGGGTTTACCCTGTACCTTACCGGTGCAGGGGTTGCACCAACGCCCTTCCCTGGCGCACTTTGTTGCTGATCACTCATTGGATTATGTCGACGCCTCCCATGTACGGCCTGAGAACCTCCGGAACCACAATGCTGCCGTCTGCCTGCTGGTAATTCTCCATAACCGCAATCAGTGCGCGGCCAACCGCAAGACCTGAACCGTTCAGCGTATGCACGGGTTCCGGCTTACCGGTTTCCGGGTTACGCCAACGCGCATGCATGCGGCGTGCCTGGAAATCACGTGTGTTGGAGCAGGATGAAATTTCGCGGAACTTGTCCTGTCCCGGCAACCAGACTTCCAGATCGTAGGTCTTGGCCGCCGAAAAGCCCATGTCGCCACCACACAGTACAACGACGCGATACGGCAGCTCCAGCATTTGCAGAACCTTTTCCGCGTGCCCGGTGAGAGCCTCCAGGGCGGCGTCGGAATCGGCGGGACGAACGACATGCACGAGTTCAACCTTATCGAACTGATGCTGACGGATCATGCCGCGGGTATCCCGGCCGTAGGAGCCGGCCTCGCTGCGGAAACACGGCGTATGACAGACCATCTGCAGTGGCAACTCTGCGGCATCAAGGATGGAATCTGAGACCAGATTGGTGGCAGGTACTTCCGCGGTTGGAATCAGATAAAGCGGGTGTTCGCCCTCGGTTTTGAACAGATCCTCCTCAAACTTGGGCAACTGGCCCGTGCCATAGAGGCTATCAGCATTCACGAGGTAAGGTACGTAGGTCTCCAGGTAGCCATGTTCGCGAGTGTGCAAATCCAGCATGAACTGGGCCAGGGCCCTGTGCAGCCGTGCGACCGGCCCTCGCATGACAGCAAACCGCGAGTGGGCCAGGCGGGTCGCGGTCTCGAAGTCCAGGCCTTTCAGACTCTCACCCAGGGCAACGTGGTCCCTGGGCTCGAAATCAAAGCTCCTGGGCGTGCCCCAGGTGCGAATCTGAACGTTGTCGTCTTCACTCTCGCCGGCTGGTACATCTTCATCCGGGAGATTCGGGATACCGGCCAGGAAGGCGTTGAGCTCCTCCTGGAGAGTGCGGAGCTCGTCTTCGGCTTCAGACTTCTGTTTCTTCAGGTCTTCCACCTCGTCCAACAGCGGCTGGATGTCCTCGCCGGCAGCCTTGGCCTTGCCGATCGACTTCGACCGCTTGTTCTGCTCGCTCTGCAGGTTTTCCGTGCTCACCTGAAGGGCACGGCGGCGTTCCTCAAGCTGCTCGAAGGTGGCGGTATCGAATTCGAAATTCTTGATGGTCAGCCGACGGGCGATCTCTTCTGTCTGGGTGCGGACACGTTTGGGATCGAGCATGATTATCCTGAATCTTCCGGTTAGCGATGTTTTGAATGACTGGCCATTATACCTGCACTGGCGCTCGTGGCTACCGCCGAAAAAAGGCTCAGGTGTAGCGTTTGCGGGGGCTTTCGGCGTTGCGGGAATCCAGACGCTGGCGTTTTTCAGCCAGTTTTATCTCGAGACCGCGGTTTACGGGCTCGTAGTAGCGGCGCTCATGAATGGCCTCGGGCAGGTAGGATTCCCCGGCGGCGAAGGCTTCGGGTTCATCATGAGCGTACCGATAAGTATCCCCATGGCCCATGCTTTTCATCAGCTTGGTGGGTGCATTACGCAGGTGTACCGGCACTTCATAGTCCGGGTCCTGGCGGATGTCGGCCATACACCGATTGAAGGCGTTATAAACAGCGTTGCTCTTGGGCGCCAGGGCCAGGTAGGTCACCGCCTGGGCCAGCGCCAGCTCCCCTTCTGGAGATCCCAACCGCTCCTGAGCGTCCCAGGCTTCCATGCTTAGCTGCAGGGCCCGCGGATCGGCATTACCGATGTCCTCACTGGCTATCCGTACCAGACGGCGGGCAACGTAGAGCGGATCACAGCCGCCATCGAGCATCCGGCACAGCCAATACAGCGAGCCGTCCGGATCTGATCCGCGAACGGATTTATGCAACGCTGAGATCTGGTCGTAGAATACGTCACCGCCCTTGTCGAACCGGCGGAGGCTGGTCTGCATGACCTGCTCAAGCTGATCCGCCGTTACCCGATCCGTGCCGGCCTCATCCGGCTCTGCCAGGTCAGCCGCCACTTCCAGGATATTGAGAGCACGGCGGGCATCGCCACCAGACGCGGCCGCCATCAGGGTCAGCACGTCTTCATCAACTCGCAGGCGTCCACCAAATCCTTCATCAACTGTCAGCGCGCGGCGTAGCAACTGAAGGATGTCCTCTTCCTCAAGGTTCTTGAGCACGTAGACACGTGTTCTGGAAAGCAACGCACTGTTCAGCTCAAAAGAGGGATTCTCAGTGGTCGCACCAACGAAGATGAAGGTACCGTCTTCAATGTGGGGAAGAAACGCGTCCTGCTGGCTTTTGTTGAAGCGGTGAACTTCATCCACGAACAACAGAGTGTCCCGACCTTGTGACTGCTTGCGATTACGTGCCCGCTCAACAACGGCCCGGATCTCTTTCACACCGCTCAGTACGGCCGAAACCGTCTCGAAACTGAGATCGCTGACATTGGCCAGTAGTTGGGCGAAGGTGGTTTTACCGACTCCGGGAGGGCCCCAGAGGATCATCGAGTGAAGCTGGCCCTGCTCAACAGCGCGCCGCAGCGGTTTGCCGGGCCCGACCAGATGAGCCTGGCCCACATAGTCATTCAGGCTTGCCGGCCGCATTCTCGCGGCCAGCGGCCGAAAGCCCGCGGATTCCGCGAACAGACTGTCCTGCATCAGGCCCCGTCCCGGATAATATCCACACCCTCCGGATAGTCGAGGGTGAACGCACCCGCTTCAACCGGTTCGTTCAGCCTGATCCGGTCGAAACTCAGTACGCTGAGCTGTGCCAGAGAATCCTGCATACGCATCTCCTGGAGCTCACCCTTGAAGAACGTCAGCCTGAGGGACGTAAAGAGGGAGTCCGGGCTTCTTGGCTCCAGAGTAAATTCACGGGTGTTGTCGCCTATCTGGCGACCGGACACCCTGTAGGTATCCTCCAGATTATCCACCTCACCGCTCAGTAAAAGCGCGGGTGTGGATTGCACTCGATCGTCGAGATTGTGGATCGTGACCTGTTCCAGGTCCGGATCGTAAACCTCCACGGTTTCGCCATTACTGACAATAAACTGCGACAAAGGCGCACTGGTCTCCCAGTAGAACAGCCCGGGGCGCTTGGCCTTCAGGGAGCCACGGGTTTCCTGAACCTTGTTGCCATTCTCGTTAACAACAATCTGGATAAAATCCGCCTGGTAGGACTCGTAGCCCTTCAGCAACGAGGCCAACTCGTTCGCGCTATCGCTGCCCTCACTCGCACTCAGAGGGCCGGCAATAAACACCGCCATGACCAGGGTGGCCAGGCATTTCACAAAAGATCGTCCCATTGCTTGTTACTCCTAATCTCTGGGTGGCGGCGGAGCCAGAACTTCACGTGCCCCGTTGTGGCCTGCGGCGCTTACCACGCCGGATGCTTCCATGGCATCAACCAGGTTCGCTGCCCGGTTGTACCCGATCTTGAATTTTCGCTGTACCGAGGAAATCGAAACGCGCCGCCCTTCGGTAACGAACGCAACGGCCTCGTCGTAAAGGGCATCCCCTTCACTATCCCCGCCTCCTTCCGAGAGGTTGGGAACGCCCGGCAGGCTCTCGCCTTCAGCACCATTGAGAACATCGTCCACGTATACGGGCTCACCCCGAGCTTTCCAGGCACTCACCACGCGATGGACCTCATCGTCATCCACAAACGCACCATGCACTCGTACTGGCAGACCCGAACCCGGTGGCAGGTAAAGCATGTCACCATGCCCCAGGAGCTGCTCAGCGCCACCCTGATCCAGCACCGTGCGTGAATCAATCTTGGACGAGACCTGGAACGACATCCGGGTGGGAATGTTGGCCTTGATCAGGCCGGTGATTACATCCACCGAGGGCCGCTGGGTGGCAAGGATCAAGTGAATACCGGCCGCCCGCGCCTTCTGCGCGATCCGGGCAATCAGTTCCTCAACTTTCTTGCCGACGATCATCATCATGTCGGCGAATTCATCAATCACCACCACGATGAAGGGAAGAGTGTCCAGCTCGGGGCGCTCCTGCTCGTCGTTGGCCAGGTATTCGTCCGGCTTCCAGAACGGATCCAGTAATGTTTCGCCGGCGGCCCTGGCATCCTTGATCTTGCGGTTGTAGCCCGCCAGGTTACGGACCCCGAGGCTGGCCATGAGCTTGTACCGGCGCTCCATTTCAGCGACACACCAGCGTAGTGCGTTGGCCGCCTCCTTCATGTCGGTGACCACCGGCGCCAGCAGGTGCGGAATGCCGTCGTAGATGCTCAGTTCAAGCATCTTGGGGTCCACCATGATAAAGCGGACCTCTTCCGGGCCTGCCTTCAGCAGCATGCTGAGCAGCATGGCGTTGACGCCAACCGATTTACCGGAACCAGTGGTGCCCGCCACCAGCAGGTGTGGCATTTTGGAGAGATTGGCAACCATCGGGTTGCCGCCAATGTCGTTACCCAGTGCCAGGGTCAGCGGTGAGTTCGACTCCTGAAACACCCGCGCGCCAAGCACTTCACTGAGCCGGACCATTTCCCGTTCTTCGTTGGGAATCTCGATACCGACCACAGACTTGCCAGGAATCACCTCGACTACCCGAACGCTCAGTACGGCCAGTGAGCGGGCCAGGTCCTTTGCGAGGTTGGAAATCTTGCTGACCTTCACACCTGGAGCCGGCTTGATCTCGAACCGGGTAATGACCGGGCCGGGATTGACCTCGACTACTTCAACGGATACCCCGAAATCCCCCAGCTTTTCCTCTAGCAGCCGTGACATATGCTCCAGGGATTCTTCCGAATAGCCTCTTTCCTTATGCTCCTCCGGCGGGTCCAGAAGAGAAATCGGCGGAATAGGGCTTTCAATATCTTCCAGCAATGAAGGCTGCTTGTTGCCCTTGTCTTTGGACTGGGTCGGCTGTTCGTCCTTCTTAAAGGGCGAAATCTTCAGCGACCGTCCGGCAGACTGAGGAGATGCCTCGGGTTTGGCGGGTTTCCCGTTAGCGACAGGAGCGTCATCCCGTGAACTGAAGCTTTCGAGCCTTGCAGGTTCCGGGTCAACTTCGGCAGAGAGACCATCCAACGCGGGCTCTTTTCGACCGGTTTCTGGCTTCGACGCGGGCTTCGGGGCTTTTGGCTTCTTCGGCCCAAAGCCTGGAATCCGTTGCCACCAGCGTGGTTTGTCGGCATCTGCTTTTTGCCGTTTGCTGTCCATGGCCGGCACACGGTCCTTGACCACCGGTGGCTCAGCTTTCGGTTCTGCTTTGGGCTCTGGCTTTTTCGATTTGGGCTTGCCTTTGAAAAGGCCTTTGATGGCAAGGCCCGTTCTGAGAGTCAAACCGCCCACCTGATCCATCAGCCAGAACCAGGAGAGACCGGTAGTAACCGTTAACGCGAACAGGAAAATGGCAATCAGTAACAGGGTTGTTGCCGGCAGGTTGAAAAACCGCACCATAGCGTCGGCAACAGCCGTTCCAAGGACACCGCCCGAGGACGCCCCCAGACCAAACACGGAATACAGCGACAACAGACTGGTTGCCGAGAGAAGAATCAGCAAGAAGCCACCGAAGCGCATCATGAAGAGTGGCCAGTGCAGATCCAGGGAATCGTTACGCCGACGGATGAGCATCAACGCGTATCCCGCAATCATGACCGGGAACAGATAGGCAACGTGGCCGAAGAAATCCATGAACAGGCTGGCGAGCCAGGCACCGGTGCGGCCCGCATAATTCTGCACGCTGGTGTCATGACCGATACTGGCCCAGCCCGGATCTGACGGGCTAAAGGTAACCAGTGCCATGGAAAGGTAAATGCAAAGGGCAATAAGCGCGATGACGGCGCCTTCGCGAGCGCCCTGGGCGGCCAGCCGGCGAAAGCGCTGCTGCTTCTCTGTCAGTTCCTGTGGTGCTTTCTTCGCTTTTGCAGATTCGGCCATGAATGCTCAGACGTTATCGGTGCTTTCGTTCCGAAGCGCCTGAAAGCCGCGTTCAAGATCGGTTTTCAGGTCTTCTACGGCTTCGATCCCCACGGAAATCCGTATCAGATTCTCCGTGATCCCGGCCCGCGCCTTATCCTCCGGGGATAGTCGCCCGTGAGTGGTTGTGGCCGGATGGGTGATCGTGGTCTTGACGTCACCGAGGTTTGCGGTGATGGAGATCATCCGGGTGCCATCGATGAAGCGCCATGCCTCCTCCCGCGCACCCTTGAGCTGGAACGACAGCACACCACCAAATCCGGTCTGCTGCTTTTTCGCCAGCTCATGTTGCGGATGACTCTGGAGCCCGGCATAGAAAACACGTTCAACTGCCGGCTGTTGCTCCAGCCACAGGGCCAACTCTAACGCATTGTCACAGTGGGCGCGCATACGAATTGGTAAGGTTTCCAGGCCCTTCTGAAACACCCAGGCGTTAAAGGGGCTCATGGTGGGGCCGGCCGAACGAAGGAAGCCATAGACCTCTTCCATCATCTTATCTGATCCGACCACGACGCCGCCCACGCAGCGACCCTGACCATCCAGATATTTTGTCGCCGAGTGAATCACGATGTCTGCGCCCTGCTCCAGCGGGCGCTGGAGCACCGGCGTGCAGAAGCAGTTATCGACTACGAACAGGGCGTCGTTGTCTCTTGCCAGCTGCCCCAGGATCTCCATATCGGCCACTTCGCACAGCGGATTGGACGGCGTTTCAATAAACAGCATCCGGGTTTCGGGACGGATCGAAGCCTGCCACTCTTCCATATCCGTCAGACTGACAAACGTGGTTTCCACCCCGAAACGTGCCATGTATTTCTGGAACAACACGTTGGTGGTGCCGAACACACCCCGGGAGCAGATCACATGATCGCCGCTCTTCAGTAGCGCCATGCAGGTGCTCAGGATCGCAGACATACCGGATGCGGTGGCGACGGCACGTTCACCGCCTTCCATGGCCGCGATCCGACCTTCAAACGCCTGGACCGTAGGGTTGGTAAACCTGGAGTAGATGTTTCCGGGCTCTTCGCCGCCAAATCGCGCCGCCGCCTGGGCCGCGCTGCCATAAACGAAGCTGGACGTGGGGAATATCGCGTCGCTGTGCTCAAGCTGCCCGGTGCGGATCTGCCCTGCCCTCACGGCCAGGGTGTCCACGGACATCCCGTCCAGGTCGGACTCCGGGATCCAGACAGTTTCTTCGCGGCGAAAAGTCATCTACATCTCCTGCCTGAAAGCGGCGTTCAGTCTTCGTCGTTATGCAAGTCGATAATGCCATTGTCCCCGTCAGCACCACCGGCACTTTCGGATCGTTTTTCGTCATTGCGCAAGCCGTCAATGCGGCTCAGATACGCTTCATCGACATCACCGGTCACATAATCGCCAGTGAATACCGAGCACTCCCATCCCTCAATGTCATCGTTCACTTCACTGACGCAGGTTATAAGGTCCTCCAGATCCTGATAGAGCAGCCAGTCGGCACCAATCAGTTCCCGGATTTGCTCTACGGTGCGCCCGTGGGCAATCAGCTCACTGGCGGAGGGCATGTCGATACCATACACGTTCGGGTAGCGAACTGGAGGCGCCGCAGACGCAAAATAGACCTTACAGGCACCGGCATCCCGAGCCATCTGGACGATTTCCTTGCAGGTTGTACCGCGAACGATGGAATCATCCACCAGCATCACGTTTTTGCCACGAAACTCCAGATCGATCGGGTTAAGCTTCTGTCGGACCGATTTCTTGCGCATTTTCTGGCCCGGCATGATAAATGTCCGGCCGATGTAGCGGTTTTTGATAAAGCCTTCCCGGAATTTCACCCCCAGACGATGCGCCATCTGCATGGCCGACGTTCGGCTGGTGTCCGGAATCGGCATGACAACGTCGATATCGTGATCCGGTGTCTCGCGGAGCACTTTCTCCGCGAGGGTTTCGCCCATGCGCAGGCGAGCCTTGTAAACGGACACCTTGTCTATGATGGAGTCAGGCCGGGCGAAATACACATGTTCGAAAATGCACGGGTACAGATGCGGCTGCTCGGCGCACTGGCGGGTGTAGAGGGTACCGTCAGTTTCGATATAGACCGCCTCGCCCGGGGCAATATCGCGCACGAGGGTGTAGCCCGCTGCGTTCAGGGCAACGCTTTCAGAGGCAATCATGTATTCCTTGCGGCCATTCTCGTCGGTGCGTTCGCCGTAGCAGGCAGGCCGGATACCATTCGGGTCCCGGAAGCCAACAATGCCATAGCCGGTAATCATTGCAATGACGGCGTAGGCACCCCGGCAGCGTTTATGAACCGCGCTGACCGCAGAAAAGATCTCATCCTTGGTCGGGTCCAGCTTGCCAAGCTTCTGCAATTCATGGGCGAACACGTTCAACAGCACTTCCGAGTCGGAGTTCGTGTTGATGTGGCGCAGATCGGTCCGGAACAGGTCCTTGCTGAGATCATCAGCATTGGTCAGGTTGCCGTTGTGAGCCAGGGTAATGCCATACGGGCTGTTCACATAGAACGGCTGGGCTTCGGCGGAGCTGGAACTGCCAGCAGTCGGATAGCGCACGTGGCCTATACCCACGTTGCCCACCAGACGACGCATATGACGGGTATGGAAAACATCCCGTACCAGGCCATTGTCCTTGCGGAGGAAAAACCGTTCATCCTGAAATGTCACAATGCCCGCCGCGTCCTGGCCCCGGTGCTGAAGTACAGTCAGCGCATCATAGAGCGACTGATTGACGTTGGAAGTACTGACGATGCCGACAATGCCACACATGGATAAGTGTATCTCCGAGTGTTAAAACTGAATGTTAGCGGGACACGGACGCGGGTTCCACGCCTTCCTGCTCTGTAACGGAATCCGGTTCCGGCGCGTTTTCAGGCGCAGGCCCAAGAAAGCGCGCAAATTCATCGCCCAGGGTCCGTCTGGACCAGTCTTCAACCACCGCCAGGCGATCGATAATGATCGAGGTTCGCCACCAGGTATCCTGGGCCAGCGGTGTGTAACGGGTAAATGCAATCGCAACGATCACCACCACCACGCCCCGCAAAAGGCCAAAACCCATTCCAAGCACCCGATCGGTGGCCGACAAGCCGGTAGCTCGAATCAGATGACCGATCATGTTGTTGATGATGGCACCGACGATGAGCGTTCCAAAGAAAAGTATGGCAAAAGCAGCAATCAGCCGGACAAGCGGTGTTTCAACCGTGCTCTCCAGCAGGGACTGCATCTGGGGGTGGAAGGTTCTGGCCAGGATAAACGCGCCCACCCAGGTCACCAGCGAGAGGGCTTCCCGTACAAAACCCCGTTTCAGACTGATGAGGGTGGAAACTGTAATCAGGGCGATAATGACCCAGTCAATCCAGATCAGCGCTTCCATTGAAAACCCGGTGGAGAAAAGGAAGCGCGAATTCTATCAGGAAACCCCGGTTCGCCAAACCGCAAGACACACATAAACCGGACCCCGGGCGTTATTTTTCGCCGGAGGTCACCAGACTGTTAAGACCAAAGGCATCGTCCAGAGCCCTTTTGGCGGATTCGGCCTCGGTTTTTGACGCAAAGGGCCCGCTGAAGACCCTTGTCAGCGTTGTGTCGCCGCGGACAACCTCCTGAAGATGCGAGCCATAGCCCTTTTCCCGGACCTGATCTCTCAAGCGTCGGGCGTTGTCGGCATTGCCAAAGCTGCCCAACTGCACCACCCAGGCGCCATCCAGCGACCGCTCATACTCTGCAGCTTCTGTGGCAGCATTCTCCGAGGTCTGTTCAGATGTCTGAGCCGGCTCATTGGTGGATTCCTGAGCGTTGCCGCTCTCGGGCTGGGCAGCATCGGACGAATCGGTTACGTCCTGCATCTCATCCTGGCCAGGCGCCTCTTCGAGGATACGATAACCCGGGGAATCCCCTGCTTCTTGCGCGCTTGAGGGTGCTGCCAGGCCGCTATCGCTGGACTCAAGACCGTAAGACGGCGCCGGCGCCAATTCCGATTCGGGCGCTTCCACTTCAGGGAAAGGCGGCTCTTCCGGAATCTTGATGGTTGTGGACGTGCGCTCGGAATGAGGCTCATCAAAAAGCATGGGAACAAAGATAACCGCCAGGGAAACAAGTACCAGCGCCCCGATTATTCTCTGTTTCAGTCCATCCACGTTGCTAGGCTCCCAACTGTTATGACTGCGCCCCGACGGGCACCCATGCGCAGATACTAACTGGCCGGCAAGCGGAACTCAAAGTGTCAGGCACGGCCATGGACAAAGTTTAAGGCGGCCTGCCTAGCTTCCGGCTACCTTGCCAGCGAGCAGAATCTCGCGTGCTTCAGCGACCGTGAAGAAAGAACCGAACACAACCACAAGATCGTTCGGGTCAGCCACGGCCAATGCTGAAACCAAGCCCTCCCGCACGGATTCAAAAGCCGTCGCCTGGATCCCTGAATCGGACAGTCTTGCTTGCAGGTCTTGACCGGACAGGCCTCTTGGTACCTTGAGACCGGCCAGATACCAGGCATCGACCACATCAACCATGGCTCTGCCCACACCTGCCACGTCTTTGTCCGCCAGGGCGCCATAAACACCATGCACCCGTCTGCCCGGGGATTTTAGTTGACTCAGCTGACCAGACAACCAACCGGCAGCATGAGGGTTATGGCCAACATCCAGGAAGATATCCGGTGCGGAACCAACACGCTCGAAACGCCCGGGTACACTCAGACCTGAAAGCACCTGCTCAATGACTGGTACCGGCAGGTTCGGTTCAAGCTCGCGTATGGCAACCACGGCGGCTGCCACGCTTTTGATCGGCAATGGACCGGCGGGCAGACGAATCGCCCGGCCTTTATGGCGAAGCTCTACCGCCGGAGCATCATCGCCTGCTTGCTGCTCAGTCACTAGCTCATAATCACGCCCCAGCAGAGCCAGTTCGACTTTCTGCGCAGTGGCCTGCTGGAGCACCGAACGTGGCGGATCGGAATCGGCATAGACCGAGGGGATGCCCGGCCTAAGGACACCGGCCTTTTCAAACCCGATGACTTCGCGATTGTCGCCAAGGAAGGCAACATGATCGATGTCCACCGATGTCAGGATGGCAAAATCCGCGTCCAGGACATTGACAGCATCCAGCCGCCCACCCAGGCCAACCTCCAGCACCCAGTCGTCGAGGCCCGCACCGGCAAAGGCCACGAAAGCGGCAAGGGTTCCGAATTCGAAATAGGTAAGAGAGACATTGCCGCGTGCTTCTTCGACGGCTTCGAATGCGCTGACAAGCGCGTCGTCGGAGATATCCTCACCATTAAGACGCACACGTTCGTTATAGCGTTGTAGATGGGGCGAGGTGTAGGCGCCAGTCCGGCGGCCAGCCGCGCGCAAAAGCGCCTCAACAGTAGCAACCGCGCTGCCTTTGCCGTTAGTGCCAGCCACAGTGATGATCCGGGCGGACGGCTTTCGTCGGAACAACCGCCGCAGGACCACGAGGACCCGGTCCAGGCCAAGATCAATCTCTGTAGGGTGTATCGCTTCCAGGTAGGTAAGCCACTGATCGACGGTGGCACCAGCCCCCGGCGATGCCGGGGGCTGGTCTGCAGGGTTACTCGGCAGGGGCATCGGTTTCGGGCTTCTCCGAGACTTCAAACTCGATCGGGTCTTCGGTTCCCGGGCGCTCCTGGCCGGTAAACTTGGCCAGCACATGAGCAATGCGTTCGCGCATCTGGTGGCGATGGAGAATCATGTCAATCGCGCCGTGCTCAAGCAGGAACTCACTACGCTGGAAACCTTCCGGCAGTTTTTCACGAACCGTCTGTTCTATAACCCGGGGGCCGGCGAAGCCGATCAATGCGTTTGGCTCTGCAATGTTGAGATCCCCCAGCATGGCCAGACTGGCGGACACGCCACCGAAGACAGGGTCCGTCATCACAGAGATATAGGGAATACCCTCAACTTTCATCCTCTCAAGCACAGCGGCTGTCTTCGACATCTGCATCAACGACAGGATCGCTTCCTGCATGCGGGCGCCGCCGCTGGCTGAGAAGCAGACCAACGGGATACGCTCCTTGAGAGCAACATTTGCGGCCTGGACAAACTTCTCCCCGACCACTTGCCCCATAGAGCCACCAAGGAATCCAAATTCGAACGCGCAGGCAACTAAAGGAACCCCGAGCGTCGTGCCTTTCATTGCTACGAGGGCATCCTTTTCCCCAGTGGCTTTCTGCGCCTGGGACAAACGATCTTTGTAGCGCTTACTATCCTTGAACTTCAATCGGTCCCAAGGCTCAAGCTCAGCGGCAACTTCTTCACGACCCTCTGGATCAAGAAAAATTTCGAGTCGCCGACGCGCAGTCACCCTCAGGTGGTGGTTGCATTTGGGGCAAACATCCAGGTTTTTCTCAAGTTCCGGCTTGTAGAGAAAGGCACCGCATTTGGGGCATTTCTTCCACAACCCCTCCGGAACGCCCGTTCTCTGCTTCGACTCCGAGCGAATCTTGCTCGGCATTATCTTGTCCAGCCAGTTACTCATGGTCTCATCCTGTCCTTTGACGCCTGTTTGCCCTCCTCCCCTTCATTCAGGAGGCGAGACTGTCCAGTGCTTCACGCATCGGGTGGAGCAGATCCGTCAATGCCCGCTTGAGCTGGTCGGTATCTGCCTGATTTCTGGCTATTGTATCGACCAGGACGCTGCCAACAATTACACCATCGGATACCCGACCGACCGCCGCGGCAGTTTCCGCATCACGAATACCGAAACCAACACCCACTGGGAGAGCTGTCAGTTCGTGAATATGATTCACCTTGGCAGCTACCTCTTCCACGTTGATGGTGGCCGATCCCGTCACACCCTTGATAGAAACATAGTACACATAACCGGAGGAGTGCTCACTGATTGCCCGGATCCGGTCATCGGTCGTGGTTGGTGAAAGCAGGAAGATGGCGTCGAGATTTCGCTGGGTGAACAGCGGAGCAACCTCGTCGGCCTCTTCCGGTGGCAAGTCAACGGTCAGAATGCCGTCGACGCCAGCATCCTTGGCAGCATCCGCAAAACGCTCGTAGCCCATGGCTTCCATCGGGTTCAGGTAGCCCATCAAAACCACCGGAGTTGCGTCGTCTGACTTCCGGAACTCCTTGACCATGGCAATCACCTGCCTCAGCGAGGTACCGTGCACCAGGGCCCGCTCACAGGCAAGCTGGATTACCGGGCCGTCTGCCATGGGGTCAGAGAACGGCACCCCCAGCTCGATAATATCTGCCCCCGCCTCAACCAGCGTGTGCATCAGATCTACCGTGACATCGGGATGCGGGTCACCGGCAGTAATATAGGGAATAAGTGCCTTACGACCTTGTCCTTTCAGGGCCTTGAGGACCCCTTCAATTCGGCTCATGCCTGCTCCTGTTAATTCTTCAGATCTCGATGCCTTCAAGCTTGGCAACCGTGTTAATGTCCTTGTCGCCACGCCCGGAAACGTTAATGACAACGGTCTGGTCCTTGTCCATGGTCGCCGCCAGTTTGATGGCATAAGCAACAGCGTGAGCCGTTTCCAGCGCGGGCATAATGCCCTCGACGCGGGTCAATTTCCGGAACCCTTCCATCGCTTCGTCATCGGTAACGGACACATAATTGGCACGGCCAATGTCCTTCAACCAGCTGTGCTCGGGACCCACCCCTGGATAGTCCAGGCCGGCACTCACCGAATGCGTACCCGCGATCTGGCCATTTTCGTCCTCCATCAGGTAGGTGCGGTTACCGTGAAGCACGCCAGGACGACCGGCACAGAGTGGTGCCGCGTGTTTGCCAGTATCAATGCCCAGGCCGCCAGCCTCGACACCGTAAAGCTGTACCGATTCGTCAGAAAGGAACGGATAGAACATGCCAATGGCGTTGGAACCACCACCCACACAAGCGACCAGGGCATCCGGCAATTTGCCGGTTTTCTCCAGCGCCTGACGACGGGTTTCACGACCGATTACCGACTGGAAATCCCGGACCAGCAGCGGATATGGATGCGGCCCCGCAACGGTACCAATGATATAGAAAGTGTCGTCCACGTGAGCCACCCAGTCACGCATCGCATCGTTCATGGCATCCTTTAGGGTTTTGGTGCCACCCTGAACGGCATGTACCGTCGCGCCCAGAAGCTTCATCCGGAACACGTTCAGAGACTGTCGCTGGACATCCTCCGCGCCCATGAACACATGGCATTCAAGACCCAGACGCGCGCAAACAGTGGCAGTGGCAACACCGTGCTGACCCGCACCGGTTTCGGCAATGATCCGCTTTTTACCGAGGAAACTGGCAAGCAGCGCCTGGCCGATCGTGTTGTTCACCTTATGGGCACCGGTGTGACAAAGATCTTCACGTTTGAGCCAGATCTGGGCGCCGCCGGTTTCACGGCTGAGACGCTCGGCGAAATACAGCGGGGTTGGCCGGCCAACATAGTCCGCCAGTTCCTTGTCGAACCGCGCCTGGAATTCCGGATCCTTCTTCAGGCGGGCGTATTCTTTCTCGAGCGTCATCAGGGAATCCATCAGAGTCTCGGAAACAAATCGCCCACCAAAGGCCCCGAAGTGACCCCGCGCGTCCGGCAGTGCGCTCAGCATTTCTTCAGTCAGTTTTACAGACACGGTGAACCTCTTTAATAAAATGAGAAATTTTCTGGATATCCTTGATGCCTTTGCCCTGTTCAACACCGCCACTGACATCTACAGCCCAGGGTTTCACCTGTTTCACAGCGGCAAATACGTTATCAGATGACAAACCCCCGGCCAATATGATCGGAAGCGGCCGGTAGTCAGGGATCAGATCCCAGTTAAACGATTTTCCTGTGCCTCCGTACCGGTCTGGATCCCAGGCATCGACCAGCAGGCCGGAAGCGTTGTGAAACTCCTCGAAGGCGGCTTCAATCTGCCCTGCCTTTCGGACCCGGATGGCCTTGATCCAGCGTCGACCAAAACTGGCACATAAATCCGCCGATTCGTCGCCATGAAACTGCAGCAAATCCAGTGGCACCCGCTCGAGAACCGCCTCGACTTCCTGCCTGGATGGATTAACAAATAATCCGACCACCGACATGAACGCCGGAACACGCTTTGCCAGTTCGGCGGCCAGCTCCAGAGAAACGGAACGGGGACTCGGTTCATAAAAAACCAGGCCCAGGGCGTCGGCGCCGAATTGAACAGCCCCGTCAATATCCTCGGGACGGGTAAGGCCGCAAATTTTGACCCTTGCGCTCATTGGCTCGGAACCCGCTGTTTGACATGGATGTGTGTTGGGGTGAACGGACTGTTCTCTTCCCGAGTGAACCAGGGCCGCAGAAAGCCCGGGCCGCATTCGACATCGGGAATCCCGAATTCGTCCGGGTACCCCACATCGACCAGATACAGACCATGGGGAGGCGCGGTTACACCTGCAGCTGTCCGATCTCTGGCGACCAGTATCTCATGAATCCACTCCGGTCGCTGCTTTCCCGAACCAACCGCCATCAGGGCGCCGGCGATATTCCGGACCATGTGATGCAAGAACGCATTGGCCTGAACGTCTATTACGACAAAATCCCGCTTCCGGGTTACCGAAATACGCTCCAGAAACCGAATCGGTGTTCGAGACTGGCACCCGGCCGCACGGAAAGAGGAAAAGTCATGTTCTCCGGCCAATGCCTGCGCGGCCTTGTGCATGCGATCTGCGTCCAGTGGGCGGAAGGTCCAGCTTACCTGGCCCCGCTGTATACCCGGACGCACTGGATGGTTATAGATGATGTAACGATAACGCCGATAGGTCGCGGAAAATCGAGCGTGGAAATCACCGACTCCATTTCCGGCCCAGTGCACGGAAATGTCATCGGGCAGCGCCGTGTTTATACCCATAACCCAGGAGCGCAGGTTACGGACAGAGGGAGTGTCAAAATGAGCGATTTGATAGCTGGCGTGCACGCCGGCATCGGTACGGCCCGCACACACCAGATCAACTGCATGGTTCGCAACCTTTGCCACCGCTGCCGTCAGTTCCGCTTCTACCGATCGGACACCGGATTTCTGGAACTGCCAGCCATGAAACCCACGCCCATCATATTCGAAGGCAAGTGCGACGCGGCCCGCGCCTACGGCGTTATCGGTGGTGAGCTGCTGAGTCTCGAGAAACAAGTGCGAATCCGAAGAGAGTGGTTCTATAAAAACAAAGCGCCGACCTTGTTGCCGGGAAGATACCCGGCGGCCGGCGCTTGCTACCTGTCAGAACCGATTATAACGGATCAGGACAGATTTTTAAGGAGGTCTTGCGCCTCTGCTTTCTGGTCTTCGTTTCCTTCAAGGGAGACTTCTTCCAAGATGTCGCGAGCTCCGTCGGTGTCACCCATCTCGATGTAGGCCCGCGCGAGATCCAGCTTGGTAGCGGCCTCATCAGTTCCGGCCAGGAAGTCAAAATCGTCCTCGTCACCGAGTTCGCTTTCCTCAATGTCCGCAGCCTGCGATTTGCGCGACTCATCGGAAACCTCATCAGACGCAACCGGGAGATCAAGATCACTCTCAGGTGTCTCCGACTCTTCGAGCTCATCGGTTACACCCAGCTGCTCGAGATCCTCGGCATCTTCAACCGTCTGTTCAGGATCCGCTTCCTCTGCATCGCCCTCACCGAGCGTGTCCTCAAGACCAAGCTCTTCATCGAGTGACGCCTCTTCGCTCTCCTCGGAGTTGGCTGAATCGGCAGAATCGGAAAACTCTTCCATCAGTGCCAGGTCTTCATCGGACACGTCCAGTTCCAGGTCATCCAGTGAAGATTCTTCCATCTCAGTGCCACCAAGCTCGTCTTCTTCACCGGCTACCTTGTCCAGCTCAGCATCGAGCTCGTCCAGGAATGACTCGTCCAGCGAATCAATATCCGATTCGCCGTCAGTATCAGCACTCTGCTCAGTGCCTTCCTCGGATGTGGTTTTAGGCCTTTCGTCTGGCAGCTCCTCCGCCAGGTCTCCTTCGTCCAGATCACCCTCTTCCAGATCAAGGCTCAGGTCGTCATCAGAATCGTCAAGCCCCTGCTCTGCGCCGGATGGCTTGTCAGAGTCCTCTTCGAATTCCGAAGACAGATCCCAGTCTGTGGACTCCTCAAGCTCGGAGGTGTCTTCGGTCGAAGGCTTTTCTTCGTCCGATTCCAGCTCCAGGCCCGACAGATCGTATTCGATCATATCGTCACGGCTTTCTTCTTTGCCCTCGCCGGATGCGTCCTCCTTGCTGGCCTCGGATTCGTCAAGCTCATCAAGCTCGAAATCAGACAGGTCAGTCTCTGAAAGGTCCGAATCAAAGTCGCCAAACTCGTTCTCGGCCGGCTCTTCTTTCTCAGCATCAAACTGATCGGCGAGAAGTTCTTCAGATTCAGGCTTGTCCTGCTTCTCAATGGACTCATCACCGGTTTCGTCAGAATCATAGGACGTAGCAAACGAATCGGAACGTAACTGAGACTCAAGGTCATCGATGCTGGGCATCGACTCCGCCTCTTCCAGCCGCGCGCGCAGCTCGTTCGCAGTGGTCAGCGCTTCTTCATCGTCCAGAGCCTCGACCTCTCCGAATTGTTTTTCGAAAGAGTCGCGATCCTGGGTATCTGCGTAGACACCGAGCAGCTTCAAGCGCAGATCGGTGCGACTGGGCTCACGGGAAATTGCGGTTTCCAGAGCTTGGGCAGCCCGATCATGCTGACCATAGGCAATGTAAGAGTCAGCCTCGGCCAGGGCGTCGCCAGCCGCAGATTGCTGATCCTCTTCATCCAGGCTCAGATCGAAGGAATCCGTTTCTTCGTCGGTTTCATTGTTCAGCTGTTCGTAAAACGCCTTTTCCCGGTTTGCATTGCGGCGGGCAAGCAGCAGGAGAAGCAACAGCAGAACGATCAGACCGCCACCAAGGGCAATCTGATACATCGGATTACCAGTTATGGCATCAATAACGTTACCGGGGAAACCTTTATCGGCAGCCGGAGCCTGTTGAGCAGGCTTGGGCGCAGGCTCTGCAGATTGCTCTGTTTGTGTCGGGGCTGGCTCCGCCGCCTCAGTTGCTTCAACCGCATCATCGGTAGCCGCAACCGCGGGCTCATCCGCTCCAGACATTTCAGCCTGTTCTGATGCGTCACCGGCATCGGCACCCATCTGATCATCGGTTGCCTGATCGGAACCGACCATTTCGTCAGTTTCATCGACCATAGCCTCGGACTCGGCCATGTCGCCTGATTCACCCGCAGCTTCCGCATCCCCAGCTTCACCGTCCATCATGTCCGAATCGACGGGTGCCGTATCACCTTCAACGGCCTCGTCCATGGCGACAGATTCCGCTGCTCCGTCATCGGCAGCCGGACTTTCAACGGGTGCGGTCTGCTCTGCCGTTTCATCACCAGCAGTCTGCTGCATTTCAGCAAGCTGGGTATTCTTGAGCTCAAGCAGGCGCTGCAGAGTTTGCACCTGGTCCTGCAGGTCCTCAACACGACTGTTCAGCTCATCGTTCTCCCGGCGAGCGCTTTCGAGCTCTTCCATCGCGACCGCTGTGCCGGCATCAACGCCGCCCGGCAGTTCGCTGTCACCGCCCGCGGAGCCACTTTCGCTGGCCTCACTGCCGGCGTCCTCGGACACCACGAGTTTGAGTTCATCACCTCCGGCGCCAGCCTGCTGTTGAGGCGCGGACGCTGCCTGCTGCTCGGCGGTTGCATCGACTGTGCGCTGGGGAGTCTGGAATTCCTGATTCTGCTGTGCAACCACGCGAGTAGCTTCAGCGCGAGTTCGACTCTGGATCTGGTCCAGAGACGGGACACGCAGCACTTCACCGCGCTTCAGTCGATTGATGTTATTGCCAATGAATGCGTTCGGGTTCAGGTCCTGGATTGCTAGCATGACCTGCTGCATAGAGACACTGTTGTCTGGACGCACTTGAGACGCGATGGTCCACAATGTGTCTGAAGCTCCGGTGGGCCCGAATGTATCAGCCTGATATCCGGAACCCAGCGACCGCTCGGCCTGAGCCTGGCGACGAACTGATTCGGCACTGCGAGTGGTCGTCGGCTGGCTGGTTGCCTGGGACGTGGAGACTGTTGGAGCGCTGACCTGTTCCTGCACGCCGGACTCTTCCGCGTATACAGGTGGATCCACCAGAACGGCGTATTCCCGCATTAACCGGCCGTTTGGCCAGGTCAACTCAAGCAGGAAGTTGAGGTACGGTTCCCTCAGAGGTTCACGGGAGGACACATTGACAATGAGACTGCCATCATTGCCGGTGACCACCTGGAACCTGAGCTTACTGAGAAACTGGTTGCGATCCAGCCCCACCCGCTCATATGCCTGTTCCGAGGCAATATTGACGAACACGTCCGCTGGATTGACGCCACGGCTTTGGGGCAGAACAATCTCTGCGTCCAGTGGCTCGTTCAGATAGGACTGAAGTTCTATTTCACCCAGCCCCAGGGCCTGTGCGACGCCGGATCCGAGCCCTCCCGCCAGAGCCAGGGCAACCGCAAGCTTGCGTACCTTCATGCTTTTTCCTTTCCAGTCTCCGTTATTCGTTACTGCTCTTTTTTAAACAGAATCGGACGAGGTTGGATGACTTTCGTCTTGATAATTCTCGTTATTATGTGTTCTTTTTAATTTTCAGTCCGGCAAGTATTGTTGATAAAACCTCTTTTATCAATCAATCAATCAGCCGCAATCCTTGTACCATTTTTTTATCAATCACGCGGAACTACCTAGCGCTCTTGAAAATAACAGGGGCGGAGGCTGAAATCAGCCTCCGCCCCCTCACCGGTTTATCGAAACCGGACACAGTTGGCATTTATTGCCTCTGTGTAACAATTTTTAACGCTCCTGAAGGATCCGGAGCATACGGCGCAGCGGCTCAGCGGCACCCCACAGGAGCTGATCACCCACCGTAAACGCGGAAATGTATTCCGGCCCCATGGTCAGCTTGCGGATACGGCCGACAGGAACGCTCAAGGTACCGGTCACCTTCGCTGGAGTAAGTTCCTCAATGGTCGCATCACGATCATTGGGAATCACTTTCACCCAGTCATTCGCTTTCGCAAGGATCGACTCGATTTCAGAAACCGGGAGATCCTTCTTCAGCTTGATTGTCAGCGCCTGACTGTGGGAGCGCATTGCGCCAATCCGCACACAGATGCCGTCGATGGGAATCGGGTTATCGGAGCGCCCGAGAATTTTGTTGGTCTCGACCCCCGCCTTCCACTCTTCCTTGCTCATGCCGTTGTCGAGCTGCTTGTCGATGAACGGGATAAGACTGCCGGCCAGGGGCACCTGGAAGTGCTCGGTCGGGAAGCCGTCCGAACGCATGGTTTCGGTTACCTTGCGGTCAATCTCCAGAATCGCGGAGGAAGGATCATCCAGCTCGGACTGGACGCTTTTGTTGAGCTCGCCCATCTGGTTCAACAGCTCGCGCATGTTCTGAGCGCCAGAACCGGAAGCCGCCTGATAAGTCATGGGCGACACCCACTCGATCAGATCCTGTTCAAGCAGGCCACCCAAAGCCAGCATCATAAGGCTCACGGTGCAGTTACCACCGATGTAGTCCTTGACGCCTTTCTCAAGCGCAGCATCAATCACGTTTCGGTTGACCGGATCCAGAACAATCACAGAGTGGTCGACCATCCGCAGGGTGGAGGCTGCATCAATCCAGTAACCTTCCCAGCCCGCGTCACGGAGCTTCTGATAAACCGCGCCGGTGTAGTCGCCACCCTGACAGGTCACGATAACATCCATGGTTTTCAGAATCTCGACGTCAAACGCGTCCTGCAGAGGAGGAACGTCGTCTTTACCCACGTCCGGCGCAGGCTTGCCAGCCTGGGATGTGGTGAAAAACACCGGTTCGATATCGGCGAAATCGTTTTCTTCACGCATGCGTTGCATGAGGACCGAGCCCACCATGCCACGCCAACCTACAAGTCCAACTCGCTTCATGTGCGATCTTCAGACCTCGTTTTATGCCCGCCCCATGCCTTTATCGCTGGCAGGGACAGGATGGGTGATCCCGCGGCAACTGCATCGCGTTGCCGTCGGGTCTCAAATACGCCTGTCAGGGCCTGGCCTCTTTACAGCGCAGCCAGAACCGCCTCCCCCATTTCCCGGGTGGACACTTTCTTTGCGCCCTCAGACATGATGTCCGCTGTTCGCAGACCCTGATCCAGGACCTTGCTGACCGCCGCTTCAATGGCTTCAGCAGCTTTTTCCTCATTCAGACTGTACCGCAGCATCATGGCAGCACTGAGAATGGTGGCCAGCGGATTGGCAATGCCCTGCCCGGCAATATCCGGCGCAGACCCGTGGCAGGGCTCATACATGCCCTGCTTTTCGGAGTTCAGCGACGCCGATGGCAACATGCCGATCGAGCCGGTGAGCATAGCCGCTTCGTCCGAAAGAATATCACCAAACATGTTGCCAGTCACAATCACGTCAAACTGCTTGGGGGCACGGACCAGCTGCATGGCAGCATTGTCCACGTACATATGAGATAGCTCCACGTCCGGATATTCCCGGCGGAGATCGTTCATGATTTCCCGCCATAGAACAGTCACTTCCAGCACGTTGGCCTTGTCCACGGAGCACAGCTTCTTGCCCCGCTGCTGCGCGGCTTCAAAAGCCACCCGCCCGATACGACGAATTTCCGATTCTGTGTAGGCGTAGGTGTTGTAACCCTGGCGCTCTCCGCTCTCAAGTTCGCGCACACCGCGCGGCTGACCAAAATAGATGCCGCCAGTCAGTTCACGGACAATCATGATATCCAGCCCGGAAACAACTTCCGGCTTCAAAGAAGAGGCGGACGCCAGTTGCGGATAAAGAATTGCCGGGCGCAGGTTTGCAAACAGCTCCAGGTTAGAGCGCAACCCCAGCAACCCCTTCTCCGGGCGCTTGGCCATCGGCAGACTGTCCCACTGAGGACCGCCCACGGCACCCAGAAGGATCGCGTCGGCTCTGGTGGCCTTTTCGAGGGTTTCATCCGGCAGCGGTGTGTCGGTTTCATCAATCGCCGCACCACCCACGAGGCCGGACTCGAAGCTCAGGCCGAGATTGAACTGATCATTGATCTTGTTGAGCACTTTTTCCGCTTCAGCGACAATTTCCGGACCGATACCGTCGCCGGGAAGCATCAGGATAGTTCTGGGCATGTTTTTTCCTTGTTCCATTCCTTCAGGTCGAATTAGCGCCAGCGTAATCCGACAGCCTATTCAACCCCCGGCACCAAACAGCCAGGGCGCAGTTTTACGGCGGCTTTCTTCATAAGACCGGATCAGCTCAGCATCTTCCAGCGTCACGCCAATATCATCCAGGCCGTTCAGCAGGCAATGACGACGGAAATCATCCACCTCAAAGGTAAAGGTTTCGCCGGATGGGGTAGTTACAGTCCTGGCTTCCAGGTCGACTGCCAACTGATAGCCTTCACTCTGCTCCACTTCCCGGAAAAAACGATCGACAATTTCCTCAGGAAGAACAATGGGTAACAACCCATTCTTAAAGCAGTTATTATAGAAAATATCGGCAAAACTCGGAGCAATAATTACCCGGAACCCGAAATCCTCCAGAGCCCAGGGTGCGTGCTCCCGGCTTGAACCACAGCCAAAGTTACGTCGCGCCAACAATACACTGGCGTTCTTGTAGCGGTCCTGATTCAGGACAAAATCCGGATTAATCGGACGGGTGGAACAATCCTGATCCGGTTTGCCTTCATCCATATACCGCAACTCATCAAACAGGTTCGGGCCGAAACCCGTGCGCTTGATGGACTTCAGAAACTGCTTGGGAATAATCATGTCCGTATCCACGTTGGAACGGTCCATGGGGGCGACAACGCCCTGGTGTTGCTTCAATGCGCGCATGGTTCTCTCCTGTGGATCAGTTCATCAGCTCGCGGACATCAACGAAATGACCGGTTACTGCGGCAGCAGCAGCCATGCCCGGGCTCACCAGATGGGTACGCCCGCCAAAGCCCTGACGGCCTTCGAAGTTCCGGTTTGACGTGGAAGCACAATGCTCCCCCTGCCCCAGCTTGTCGGCGTTCATGGCCAGACACATCGAACAGCCCGGGTCGCGCCACTCAAGACCGGCTTCGATAAAGATCTTGTCCAGACCTTCCTGCTCCGCCTGGGCTTTCACCAGACCGGAACCGGGAACCACCATGGCCTGCTTCAGAATCGGCGACACCTTCCGCCCTTTCACCACGGCCGCGGCCTCGCGCAGATCCTCAATCCGGCTGTTGGTACAGGAGCCAATGAACACACGATCCAGCTTGATATCGGTAATCGCCATATTGGGCTGCAAACCCATGTACTTGAGAGCGCGAACAATGCCTTCACGCTTGATCGGATCGGCTTCCTGTTCCGGATCGGGCACCTTGCCATCAATTCCGGCCACCATTTCAGGCGACGTACCCCAGCTCACCTGCGGCTGGATTTCCGAGCCTTCGAGCTCAACAACCTTGTCGAAGACTGCATCGCTATCGCTATGCAAGGTGCGCCAGTATTCAACTGCAGCATCCCACTGCTCGCCCTTGGGCCCAAACGGACGATTGCGAACGTATTCGATGGTGGTGTCATCAACCGCTACCATACCAACCCGCGCACCGGCTTCGATGGACATGTTGCAGATGGTCATCCGCCCTTCCATGCTCAGGCCCTGGATGGCTTCGCCCCCAAACTCAATGGCGTGCCCGGTACCACCGGCAGTCCCGATCTTGCCAATGATGGCCAGCACAACATCCTTGCCGGTAACGCCCGGCCCCAGCTTGCCATTGACCTTCACCAGCATGTTTTTCATTTTCTGCTGCACCAGGCACTGGGTAGCCAGCACATGCTCAACTTCACTGGTGCCAATACCATGAGCCAGGCAACCGAAAGCACCGTGGGTAGATGTATGGGAATCCCCACAAACAATACTCATGCCCGGCAACGTTGCGCCCTGCTCGGGCCCGATAACGTGCACGATGCCCTGGCGTTGATCCTTGATCTTGAACTCTAGAATCCCGAACTCGTCGCAGTTCTTGTCCAGTGTTTCCACCTGGATCCGGGAAACCGGGTCAACAATACCTTCGACACCACGATCACGATCCGTGGTAGGCACGTTGTGGTCCGGCGTCGCAATGTTGGCATCAATCCGCCACGGCTTCCGCCCCGCCAGACGCAGGCCTTCAAATGCCTGGGGTGATGTCACTTCGTGCAGTAACTGACGATCGATATAAATCAACGCGGAGCCGTCGTCGCGCTGTTTGACGAGATGATCGTCCCACAATTTGTCGTATAAGGTTTTGCCCGCCATGGTTCTCTCTCACTCTCTGGGGGTTTTTGGTTCTGACGTTTGATAACGGTATCTTACCGCCTGCGACCGGATAACCTCAATTCATGTTTTTTATCTATCGCATGCCTTATGGTAATACTTTAAGATTCTGAGAAGGTCGCATGAAGGGATAAGCCTCCCAAAACACGCCCGTAAATACATCCATGTAGGGCTCGGTCGCGCCATCCCTGGCGCTCCACGGTTTTGGGAGGCTCATCCCTCCATACTCCCCATGCGCTGCGGATATTGGCCACACTCTGGGGAGCGGGTTGGAGCAGCGTTTTCAAAACCGTAGAGGGCCAGGGATGGCCCGATTCGAGCCCACATGGACGTGCTTGTCGGCGTGTTTTGAAAACGCTGTTCCAACTCGGGACCTTCGGCCAAATTGAAAATCAGGAACGAATGCATGGATTCAAACGCATTAAAAGCTTTTCTGACCATTGTCGATCAGGGCTCCTTCTCAGAAGCCGCGGAAATCCTGCACCTGACACAGCCGGCCATCTCGAAACGCCTGGCCGCCTTGGAAAACCAGCTTGGCACCAGCCTGATCGATCGTAGCCACCGCCAGATTCGTCTGACCGATGCCGGCAGTCGTTTGCTTCCCCATGCACGTCGGATCCTCGATGAAATTCACAACGCCCGGGTGGCGTTGTCGCCGGACTCTGGACAAGTCCAGGGCGAGCTGCAAATCATCGCCAGCCATCACATCGGTCTGCATCATTTGCCAAATTGGCTACGACGGTTCAAACGGGAATACCCTCAGGTGTCCATCAACCTGCAGTTCATGGAATCCGATGCCGCCTACGAGCAGATGCGTAAACGTAATGCGGAGCTGGCATTCGTGACGCTGAGTGACAGCATGGAACCGAGCTTTCATGTGTTTGCCCAAT
This sequence comes from Marinobacter sp. L-13, assembly GCF_056857715.1. Taxonomy (NCBI): domain Bacteria; kingdom Pseudomonadati; phylum Pseudomonadota; class Gammaproteobacteria; order Pseudomonadales; family Marinobacteraceae; genus Marinobacter; species Marinobacter sp. L-13. The sequence continues at coordinate 141,426 of NZ_JBSXNQ010000063.1, read as the reverse complement.
GGCCGGACCAGATGGTGTTTGTGGTGGGCGCCGAGCACCCCCTGGCGTCACTCGAAAATCCGAGGCTTACAGACCTAGCAGACCACCCGGCACTATTGCCCGACACCAGCACCGCAACCTATCGGGTTGTGAGCCGGTTGTTTCTGGAGGCGAATCTGCACCTGAACCCGCAAATGCCAACCAACTACCTGGAAACCATCAAGATGATGACCAGTGTGGGCCTGGGCTGGAGTGTGCTGCCCCTGCGCATGATTGACGACAGCCTTAGGGTACTGGATGTGGGCAAGCCAGTTTCTCGTGTCCTCGGGGGGATCGGGTTATCCGGGCGGCAGCTCAGCAACGCGGCCAAAGCGTTACTCGCCATCGTACAGGAAGAGGAAAGCGCCTGAGGTTTAACCCTCGCCATGGGCTGGCGGCGGCCGAAGGCCTCGCCAGGTGATCACGATTGCGACGGCCATGGCGGCCGCACCACCCCAGAAAGCCGCCGAGGTACTGAACCCATCCACCAGGAAGCCCGACAACCAGGCCCCAAGCGCACCGCCAGCACCGAAGGTGAGGCCGCTGTATAGCGCCTGGCCCTGCCCGTGATGGTGCTTGCCAAAAAAGCCCTGGATGTACTGGACAGAGATTGCATGCAGCGCACCGTAGGATGCTGCGTGCAGCAGCTGGGCGAACAGCAGGACGAGGACAACATCCGTCAGCTCCGCGATCAGTACCCATCGAATCATGGTGAGCGTAAGCGCGCCGATCGCAATCTGGCGAACCGTGAAATTGCGCGTTAACCGGTGCATCACCAGAAACAGTGCGATCTCCGCAAACACACCCAGCGACCACAGCAAACCAATCGACAGCTTGCCGTAGCCGTGCTGCTCCAGATGGATACTGAAGAACGTGTAATAAGCTCCGTGCGAAACCTGCAGCAGGAAATTCATCAGAAAAAACGTCACCACTGCCGGGTGCGTGACGATGGCCTTTAAACTGCCTTTCGGAGCCGGCGGCTTTCGCTCACCTCGCTCCGCAGGCACCAGAAATGCGGATACGGCAATGCCCGCAAACACCGGAAGCAACAACCACGGGAGATTCTGAATCGGCACCAGTTCCAGCAAACCGCCAACCAGCGCAACCGCTCCGATGAACCCCACCGAGCCCCAGAGCCGAACCCGCCCGTATTTCTCTTTCTGCTCGCCCAGGGTTCGAAGCGTGATCACCTCATACAGCGGCAAGATCGCATTCCAGAAAAACGTGAACGCCAGCATGACCAGCAGCAGGCCATAGAACCCCGGTTCCATGAACACACCGGCGAAGAACAGCGAGCCGATGATGGCGCCGAACCGGACCAGACGAACCCGTTGGCCGGTCTTGTCGCCGAGCCAACCCCAGACGCTGGGCGCAATGATTTTGGTGAGCTGGATCGTCGCCATGAGGGTGGCGATCTGGAGGTAGGAAAAGCCCTGGCCCGCAAGGTAGAGGGACCAATACGGCAAGAGCCCGCCAAGGAGGGCGAAGAACCAGAAATAGAGGTTAGAGAGGCGCCAGTAGATAGAAATACCCCGCAAGTCCGGCTGTTTTGGCGGGACTCACTGCCCAAAAATGTGGAGCGCCAAGGATGGCGCGACCAAGCCCTACAGGGAAGTATTCACGGGCTTTTTTTGGGCAGTGAGTGCCGCCGAAGCAGCTTCACCAAGCCTGACAAACAAAATCAGAGCTGCCCAATCACCGGCGTAGAAACAGAAACATCCGCATTCTGCCCACGATGCCGCAGGTAATGGTCCATCAACACAATGGCCATCATCGCCTCCGCAATCGGCGTCGCCCGGATACCGACACATGGATCGTGCCGCCCGGTGGTAATAACTTCACAGGGATCGCCGTTCACATCAATACTGCGACCCGACAAGCGCAAACTCGACGTGGGCTTCAATGCGATACTGGCCACGATCGGTTGCCCTGAGGAAATACCTCCAAGCACACCACCGGCATTATTCGAAAGGAACCCTTCCGGCGTCATCTCGTCACGATGCTCGGTGCCCTTCTGGTCGACGCAGTCAAAACCGGCGCCAATCTCGACGCCCTTCACCGCATTGATGCTCATCAGTGCATGAGCCAGATCCGCATCCAAGCGGTCAAAGATCGGCTCGCCGAGACCCGGTGGCACGCCTTCGGCAACCACGTTGATCCGGGCACCGATGGAATCACCCTCCTTGCGCAGGGCATCCATATAAGCTTCCATTTCGGGAACCTTGTCCGCATCCGGGCAGAAGAACGGGTTCTGGTGAACCTGATCCCAATCCAGTTTCTCGGCCTTGATGGGCCCCAGTTGCGACAGATAGCCGCGAATCCGGATACCCAGGCGCTGTTCTAGGAACTTTCTCGCAACAGCACCCGCAGCAACCCGCATGGCGGTCTCACGGGCAGACGAACGACCACCGCCGCGATAGTCGCGAACACCATACTTGTGCATGTAGGTGTAATCAGCGTGAGCCGGCCGAAACTGTTCGGAGATCTTTGAGTAATCCTTGGACCGCTGATCGGTGTTTTCAATCAGCAGGCCAATCGGCGTTCCGGTGGTCTTACCCTCGAAAACGCCTGAGAGGATTCTCACCTCGTCGGCTTCACGACGCTGGGTTGTGTGCCGGGATGTGCCTGGCTTTCGGCGATCCAGGTCCCGCTGCATGTCCGCTTCCGAAAGCTCAAGTCCCGGAGGGCAGCCATCAATGATGCACCCCAGCGCAGGCCCGTGGCTCTCGCCGAATGAGGTAACCGTAAACAGTTTTCCGAAAGAGTTTCCCGACATAATTCAGTATCTTGTTCAGCTTTTATGAGAATTCAGTTTAACTGGAAGCCTGCCACTGACGCAGGTCCGGCTCGGTGATCAGAAAGACGCCATCGCCCCCATTCTCGAACTCCAGCCAGGTTAGTGGCAGATCCGGATACGCCTCATCCATTGCAACCCAGCTGTTACCGACTTCCACGACCAGTAGTCCACCAGGAGTAAGATGTTCGGCCGCTTTGGCAATGATTCTGTGAGCGATGTCGAGCCCGTCTTTACCGGCGGCAAGGCCCAGCTCAGGTTCGTGGCGGTACTCATCCGGCATGCTGGAGAGATCGTCTGCATCCACATAGGGCGGGTTGCTAACGATGACGTCGTAGCGACCTTCAATATTGTCAAAGACATCGGATTGTACGGTACGGACCCGCTCGCGGACTCCGTGCAGGTCGATATTGGATTCAGCCACTTCAAGTGCATCCGGAGAAATGTCCGACAGATCGACTTCCGCCTCGCCGAAAACAGATGCCGCACCAATGCCAATGCACCCGCTCCCGGTGCAAAGATCAAGGATGCGTTCCACCGGCTTGTCTCCGAGCCACGGCTGAAAGCCATTCTCGATCAGTTCACCAATGGGGGAACGCGGCACCAACACCCGTTCGTCAACATGAAAGGGCATGCCCATAAACCAGGCTTCACCGAGCAGATACGCCAGAGGTACGCGCTCATCCACGCGCCGGGCGATTCTTTCCAGTACCAGCTCCCGCTCTTCCCGCGTTAGACGGGCATCCAGGAACAGAGTGTTGTTTTCAAGGGGAAGGTGCAGGCTACGCATAACCAGCTGAACAGCTTCATCCCAGACATTGTCCGTGCCATGCCCGAAAAACAGCGGCGAAGCAGCAAACCGAGAGGAGGCGTAGCGGAGGTAATCCCGAACGCTGTGAAGGTCGTCAATAGGGCTGGTCACTAACGTACATCCTGTGCAAGAGCGTGTTAGCGCGGGATTATACGCTGTTTACCCGCTCGACTGCAGCCCGCCCCCGCCAACAAATTGTTCAGATAGCCAGAGGCCCGGAGCTGTTCCGGCTTTCTTCAAAGCGATCCAGCGCAGCAGCCATCCGCTCACGGCCCAGCTGAATCAATTCCGGGGCCTTGTGATAATCGTAGCTCCGACAGGCATTCTTCGGGATATTCACCAGCAAATCCGGCGGGTAGCCCGCGATCTTGTACTGCACAAGCGCACTCTGCATGGTCTCGATGGTGAGGTTCATCACATCGAATTTGCCGATCCCGAGCTTGTCCCAGTCGATGGTTTCGTGCTCTTCCTGGCTCTTCTTGTAAGCCGGCTTCTTCTCCGTCTGCTTTTGATGCTCTTTCTTGTGCACTGCCCGGCTGATCTTTTCTTCCGGGCTGTCACCGTTGTCCGGCTTCCGGGCAGTCAGGGATTTCAGGGCATCCCAGTCAAACCAGCGCGAGGCCTTCTCACGGATGGTATCCACCCACTCGTCCATATCCGTGTTTTCAGCCTCGCCCGGAGTAAACGCAGCGTCCGGAATCCGTCGACGGCGGTCATCCTCGCCACTGAGATTGACCGCAACGATGATGTCAGCGTGGGAGGAAATGGTCGGGATGATTGGCAAAGGATTGAGCAAGGCACCGTCCACGAGGACTCTGCCATTGAGAACGAGAGGTGTGACAACACTTGGAATCGCCACCGAAGCGCGGATAGCCTGATCCAGAGGCCCTTCCTGAAACCAGATTTCCTTGTGGGCGAGCAGATCTGTCGCCACGGCCGTAAAGGCAATGGGCAGGTTTTCGATCCGGGTATCTCCCAGCATTTCCCTTACAACCGAAAAAATCTTCTCGCCTCGAATAGCGCCCACGGAATTGAACGTTACATCCAGGAGCTTGAGGACATCGAACTGGCCCAGACCGGTAACCCAGTCCTTGTAGTCCTGCATCTTGCCGGCTCCGAACATACCGCCGATCAGGGCCCCCATGGAACAGCCGGAGATAGCAACGATGTCGTAGCCACGCTCCACCAGAACTTCGATGGCGCCGATGTGGGCATACCCTCTGGCACCACCACTTCCCAGCGTCAGAGCCACGGTCTTGCGCGGTTTGTTCCGGTCTTTGCCTTTTTCCGGGTTTGCCGGAGCACGGGTAGCGGAGACATCAGAGCTGCTCAGGACCTTCGAGACGTTGTCCTGCGGATCTTTCTCTGAGGGCTTGTCCTTTGGATCCTGATCGTCATCCTTTGATGTGCCCATAATCATTACCTCGAGATCACCACCACTTCTACCCGGTCGCCCTGCCTGTCTGGATCACTGAAGACACCTGCCGGCCCCACAACGATTATCTCCTGTTGAGCCCGGGAGACACCCGTTTTGGACAGGACCTCCGACAACGATTCGGTAGCCAGGCGGGCACGCTCCATCGCATCACTGAAGGACTCATCAGTCTCCAATACAGAATAGCCCACCAGTGCAACCACCGTACCATCTTCACGGGCCAGATCATTCACCCGCCTACGATCCGTTGCCTGCCAGTCGAACCGGTAGGTTACACCGCCTTGCCAGGGAACAATAATCGGCCCTTCAACGCGGTTGGCCATGGTGCCAAAGCCGGGAATGGTCGCGCCGGATTCGACCCGCAGGTGCTCCACCCACACATACTCCCGAAGGTTGCCGCGAGTCACCGTGTAAATGAGGGTCAGCCAACGGGCGCCGTCCTCGGCAACGGTGCCCGCCACCAGATAATCCTGGGTTGCATCACGGCCATAGAGAACCGCCTGATTAAAGATCTGGTTCGCCCATACGTTGCTTCTTCCACAACGGATACTGGAGCACTCGAACAGAATCTGGGCGTTTCTCTCGCGCAATAGAGCGAGGTAGTGGTCCCGCGCTTCCTCGCGACTTGAGTCTCGGGCAATCCGGTACAGGCGCCCTTCCCCAGTCACGGGCAAGCGGGCCAGGGTTTCGGAGCGAATCTCGTTATTGACTTCCCGCACGGGGCTGAACAATACCAGGTGTCCCGACGACTGAATCGAGACCGTATCTTCAAGCGTCGACTGTTGATAGGCCTCGGGCATATCCTCCGGAGCAGACTGCACACCGGAAGACAGAGCCAATAATCCGAGGATCGGAACCAAGAAACGTGTGAACAGTAATTTCAGCAAGCGATTACTCATTTTCCAGGAATTGTCTGATGGCTGTTGCAGCCGGCCCGGTCTCGCCATCCAGATGGCAATGGTGACCTCCCGGCACGTTAACGATCTGGAGGTTGGCGATAGCGTCAGCGCGTTTATCCAGATCCTTTCTGTACGAAAGAAGTCCTGCATCGGCTCTGACAAAAAGCACACGGGTTTCAATAGCAGACAGCGAAGCCAGCACCTGCTCTTCGGTCATCATCAATGGAGACGGGTGCCGTAACCTTGGGTCGGTCTGCCAGACGTAGCCCTCTCCCTCGGGTTTCATATTGCGCGGAATGAGCGTCAGCGCGGCCTCGGGGCTGAGCGGGCTCAGCCCGCCCTCCCGTGCTTTGGCGGCCGTGGCGATATCCGGATAGACAACCTGGCGGCCAGAGCCGGCAATGCGTTTTTTCACAGCTTTTCGGAGCTGGGGAATGGTTTCCTTAACCGGACGGCTCAGTGCGCCAAGGCTGTCGATCATCACCAGGTTTCGAATTCGCTCCGGAAAGGCAGCCGCGTAGAGCGCTCCGACAATCCCCCCAAGCGAGTGCCCGACCAGGTTGATCCTGCCATCCGGTGTTTCCTGGAAATAACGTTCAACCAGCTCGGCAAGATCCGCCACATAGTCCATCAAGAGGTAACTCTGCCCCTCTGGGCGGTGCCCGGAATGGCCATGCCCGGCGAAGTCCAGCGCGTAGACGGGCCCGAATCGCGCCAGCTCCGGTGCGAGCTTCACAAAGGTGAGGCTGTTATCGAGCCAGCCATGCAGCATTATGATCGGTGTAGTATCGTGGGCATCAGTAGCGGCAGGCCAGCTAAGACCGGCCAGGGTGATGTGCCGGAGTTTCCAATCGGACTCGCGGAACGACCGGGCGGGGTTTTCAATGCTCCCGTCCTTCACCTGGTTTCCGGGGGTGTTCGTGGGAAACGACATGTCGCTCATCCAGGCTCCGCCTTCACATTGTATGGGTGGGGCGATCGGAGCTCAGCGAGCCTGCCAGGTAGGACTCAATCTTGGTTCGGGCGGCTTCATCATCGCCGTTGAACTGGACACCGATACCCGCCGCGCGGTTGCCCTGGGCACCTTTGGGCGTTATCCAGATTACCTTGCCGGCGACCGGAATTTTTTCAGGCTCGTCCATGAGGTTGAGAAGCAGAAAGACTTCGTCGCCCAGCTGATACTGTTTCTGGGTCGGGATGAACAGACCACCCTGGCGGATATACGGCATGTATGCCGCGTAGAGCACTGCTTTATCCTTGATTGTCAGGGTGAGTATGCCACTGCGCGCACCAAAACCTGGCCCCATAACTGACACCTTTCTCTTAGATCGTTTTGAACGGTTATCGGGATCCGAAAATCCCTTTCATTCCGGAATCATAGCAGTTGTTGCCCCCAAAGACGCAATTCTGCCGGGATATCCGCTAGGCCGCCGGTCGTTTCACCGGCATGAGCTTTTGCCAGGCGATCAGAAGACGACTGGCTTCCAGCTCGGGGCTGGCGTTGTAGACACCCGCTGCGCGTGATTCCTTTACCATATCGAGCAACTCATGGGCCCGCCAGCCGGGCGTCGTTTTGGCCAGAAATCCGAGCATATCGGCGGCATCGGCGTCCCGAGCACTGCCCCCCACTATCAAGCGTGCCAGATCAGCCGCCCAGGTTTCGAACAACCAAAGCGTATCTTCCAGGCCCATGGACTTGAACGCCCTGGCGGCCTCACCGACCGGAATCCTGGACTTCATGAAATCCTTGAAGCGGTCTAGGGCCGTGTCCCGCAAACCGGTGAAATCTCCTGTTGCATAGTCCAGTGCCAATCTGGGTGCATTACCCGCCAGCATCAAAGCTTTGGCCAGAACATCTGCAGACGGTTGTGCATCTTCGGGAAGATTCTTTACACTACTGGCGAGCCAGTGGTTGGCTTCGCTGTTGCCGGGCACCGGAACCGTCAATGTCTGGCATCGGGACCGGATGGTAGGCAACACCGGACGACCGCTCTCCTGCAACAGAATCAAGGTCACGTCGGGCAGCGGCTCTTCAAGGGTCTTGAGCAATGCGTTCGCCGCATTGATGTTCAACTGATCCGCCCGGTCAATAATCGCCACCTTATGGTGGGCAACCTGCGGAGACGCCACCGCGAACGACGAAAGAGCCCTGACCTGATCCACCTTGACCATACGGGACTTTTCCGGCGCATAAATCCGGATATCCGGGTGGCTGGCGGCGGCCAGAAGTTCACATTGTTTACAGCGGCCACAGGCAATTGCCTGGCCCGCTTCCCGGCCCAATGGCTGATCGCACAGCAGCAGCCCGCCGACAGCCTCTGCCCAGGCCCGCTTACCCACACCACGCTCACCAACGAGTATAAGAGCGTGTGGTAGTCGGTCTTCTGCGACCCGGCTCTGAACCGTTTGCCAGGCACGGTGCAGCCAGGGCATGTCTTGGGCAATATCAGTCACTGGATTTTCCTGTGCGGGTTCCGGATCTGCGCAGTTGGCGCTTCATGGTCGCAAGCAAGCGGCGCATTCGCTTCAACTGCTCAACGCCCTCGTCGTCTTTACCAGCGCTATAGTAATGGCTGTTCACCATCCGGGCAAAAAGCCTGGCAGAATCCCCTGCAGCCGGTTCAGCTTTTGCCAGCCTTGATGCAAGAACCGACGGCGTTTCACCATGACGGACAGGCACGCCTGCAGTCGCGCACAGACGGTGCCACGTATCCACCACCCTCCGGAACGCGTCCCGCCTTTCTCCACGGCGCATTTGCAACGCGGAAATGAGTCCAGCAATTAGCAAGCCGGCACCAACGATACCCGCCGTCATGTATCCCAATTCGCGCATGCCGAAACCACCGGGCAACCTGGACATCAGATCCATCTGGCTCTGGCCCTGATAGCCGACGACCCAGCGCTGCCACTGGTAGTTGATGCGATCCATCTGAAGACTCGCCCATTGCACCAGGGCAACGTCCGCATAACGCTGGGGCGAGGCCCAGTTGTTTTCAAGGAAGGATCCCTCCTCTGCCACCGCATCTCTCAGGCCTGACTCAATCCTATCCGGTGCAATGGCGGCCGTCGGATCAATTCTCACCCATCCGCGGCCGTCGACGTAGGCCTCAACCCAGGCATGGGCATCGTACTGACGCACAATCAGGTAATCGCCTCCCGCCCCGTTTTCGCCCCCCTGGTAGCCGACGACAACGCGCGAGGGAATACCGGCAGCGCGCAGCACGAAGGTGGTTGCGCCCGCATAGTGGGCGCAAAACCCTCGCTTCTCGTCGAAAAGCAGGGAATCAATGCCGTCTTCAGGCATGGCAGGAGGTCTGAGCGTGTAAAAGTATTCCTGTTCTCGAAAACGCTGCAACAGGGTACGAACGACCTGCTCGTCGCCCATCGTACGACGAAGTTCCCGCGCAAATTCTCGCGCTCTGGGATTGCCTTCCTGCGGCAACTGAAGATAGCGGCGCAGTTCCGCAGCGCTTTGTTTTTCGGGAACAGGGGCTTCGCTCTCCAGTGCTAGCCTGTAACGTACCGGGCTGTCAGCCGGTCGCCGGAAACGGAAAAGATCCGCGGTGTCTTCGAACACGTTATCCGATACCGCACGGGAACCTTCCAGGGCAAATGCCCAGCGCTGATCCGTCGGTTCCAGCAACACGTCATACTGGTTTGGCTCAAGCTCTCCTATGCCACCATCAACCGCTACGCGGCCAAGCGCCCGAAACGGTTCTTGTTGACCCTGGCGCCAGGTTTCTCCATCCAGATAGTCGAGAATAAGCCCTCGCCAGTACCTGTCCCTGTAGGCGGGCATCTCGCCGCCAAAGGTTACCCGGAACGCCCTCTCACTGCTCTGGGCAAGGTTGGAAATATCCCCTGGCCTCATGGTATCGCTGATTCCGGTGCGAGCCTCACCGGAAACCAGCGGCACACTCCACAGCGGCGACATCCGGGGGAAAAACACGAATAACAGAACGACAATCGGCAGCGTCTTGAGGAACATTCCACCCAGCCTGCGCCAGCCTGAAGTCATGCCACCGGGCAGTTCCGGGGCGTTCAGTACCTGCAACCCAACCAACAGCAGCGCTATGCCGGTGAAGTTCACCAGTGCCCACAGAATCTCCTGGTGGAACAGAAAATTTACCGAGGCCAGATAGACAAGAATGAAGAAAAGAACGTAGAAGTCCCTGACCGATCGGGTCTCCAGCCACTTGAGACCCACCGCCAGCACGAAGAACGAAGCTGCGGTATCTACCGTGAACCGCCCCTGTACTGTTGCAACATAGACGCCGATAAGCACCAGCATAATGCCCGTGCGCAACAGGCGGCCAGGGAGCCTTACCTTCCCGTATTGCGCCAACCAGCGCCAGGCCGCCAATACCGCACATGCTGCAATCAGCCAAAGCGGTAAACGGTCCCACTGGGGCGACAACAGCAACGCAAAACTGGCAATAAGCCAGAGCAGGGCCCTTGATGGCAGATTGGTCGCTGTCGCTTCTTCCGATTGGGTGCCTCTAAGACGGTCCAGGAAACTCAAGCCTGCCCCTCCCCTGCATACAGCGGTGAGTTTCCTATCGGCTGCCTGCGCGTTCCATGGGGCTCGGCCATGGCCTCCCGGGGCCGTTCCTCACCCCAGGTCGCCAATGCTCGCAGGCACCGCATTGCGTGCGCTGGCCCCGAATCAGGCTCGATGATCTGCCCGGGAAGATTCAACCCGAAGCGCACACCGCTTTTACCCCGTTCGTTAACCAGAAACGCCAGGTAACTCAACCGCAACTCATGGTCTGCGCCGGGGTAGGCGTTGAAATCCAGCCAGTAGGGACTGCCCTGCTCACCCTCCCAGTCTGCGACCACCATTTGCCCGGTTCGTGCGAACCGTTTCCAAAGTACCCGCTGGCTGAGATCACCTTCCCGCCAGGGTCGGATATCCGCATGATCATTGCCTTCAACGGATCGTGCTTCTGCTGACTCTTCACCATCCTCTACCGTGCTGAACGCCTCAGGTGCTGGAACCGGCCTTGGAAATACCAAACCGGCGGATACCGGCCGAACCCACGACCAGGCCTTGAGGAGGCCAAACGGAAAACGCGTTTCAATCCGTACCCGATCGGGCCGCAAATACCCCCGATGAGCGGAATGAACCGGAAGCGTGACATCCTGGGAACGACCCGAGTGAACGTGAACCGGGGCCAGGCCGGACTCTTCGCAGGACAGCAGGATGGCAATGGCGTCATCCCGCCCTGCCTTCAGGCGGAATCGAAACGGAATATCATCACCGGCAAAGCCCTCTCCTGGCTGAACCAGCGTGAGTTCCATGCCGGACAGATTTCGATGGGTCTGATGCATCGCGCCAACAAAGACCGCCCCAAGCAGAAAGGTACTCAGATAAATCAGGCTGTTCTGATAATTGATGCCGGTGAGAAGCATGATGACGAGCAACAGCCCGAACACGAGTCCCGCACCAGTAGGCAGGATGAATATGTTCTTCTGACTGAAGCTCTGGACATCGGACCGCGGAATCCGTCGGTTAATCCAGCGACGAAAGCGATTTCTGAACGGATTTTTCATAGTAGAACTGAGGCCCTGCGATGCCCAAAAAGTTCATGGTATTCGACCACGATTTTGCGTTGATTAGTAACAGTACCGAAAATCAAAGATTCTGATCACAATCCCGGATCATCTGGCTTGAATTCCTGTCTGACAAACCGAATACTCGTTTAAGGGAGCGTATTTTTTAAACAAAAGAGACCAGATTATGAAACGCCGACACCTGCTCACCACCGTCATCAGCGGTCTGGTTGTTGCATTACCTGCCTTTGGTGGCGTTCAGACCATGACCCCGGACGAGATGGTGGAAACCTATGTGAAAGATTCCGCCGTAATCGTTGTACCCAAAGAACGGAAGAAATCAGAAGCCGACCGCCAACGTATCCTGCGCTCCCTCACCATATCGCCCGGCGAACCGGTAATGACCGAAGCTGAAGAGGAAGCTTACCGGGAAGCGTTGCAACGATACGTTGATGAGGGCAAGACCGATGCTCTGGAAAACGCAGAAGATGAATTCCTCCGTCGCGCCCTGCTGCTGCCCCAGGAAGAAATCGCCCGGGCGCAGCCGCCAGCAGAGTTTACCCCAACGATTCCACCAATCATCTTTGGGCAGCAGGCACAGATTCCAGAAGAGCCTTTTACGCAAACCTTTCTTAATGATCAACTGGGGATAGGGTTTGACGGGCAGAACCTGAATTTCAGCATCGGCAATCCGCCGGGGATTGATCAGATACAGGTTCCGCAGGCCATTAATGAAGGACCGATTACTTTGACACCGAGGCCCGGTGGTGGGTTTGATCTTTCTATTGCGGTGCCGGATCAGTAGCGCTGACTTTTAAATCAGTTGCGAAAACGGCAGCCAGGATTGGCTGCCGTTTTTTATTGTCTCTGTTTTTCATCTGACCAAATAAAAACGCCCCGCAAGGCGGGGCGTTTCACCAACTCTGGTGTCAGGTCAGATTAGTGACCATAGACAGCCAGGCGGGTGTTCTGAATATGCAGGTTGTCCAGAGCGACAGTACCAATGCTGGTTCCGCCGATGAGAACACCGCCAACATTTACGTCCATTACGACATCGTTGACATCGACCCGCAGCACGTCGGTTGCAGTCGACTGGCCGAGGCCATTGCCCTTGTAAACATCGAGGTTCACCTTGGCGAAGCCGACATTGATGCGTTCCGCCTTGGTGTCTCCGACGGTGCCACTGCCATCAAGGTCAGTATCGGCGCTATCAACAACACCATCACCGTTGTAGTCGAAGTTCGCTCCGGCGCCGGTGATGGACATACCGCGCACGCCAACCGCCAGGAAGGGAACGTCGAATTCCATGTTATTTACGGTGAAAGCAGTGTCGATGTTCAGAGAACCGTCGCCAGTGCCACCGAGGCTGGTGGACGCATCTTCAGTGTCAACCCGGATATCCAGCTTGGCCAGCATACCCCAGGCACTGAGGCCAGAGATCAGCGTGGTGCTGTCGGTACCTTCCAGGTTCATTGAGGAGGCCGTGAAGCCCCAGTCAATTGGCAGGCCACTGATCGTGTGAACGGAAATCACAGCGTCGCCGTCGTCCGCCAGGTCGATGTCGATAGACAGATCGTCTAGGAGCTGGCTAGCCGCAGTGTCAGGAGTACCGTCACTGTTAGTATCGAAGATCGGGTTGGCACCTGTGATGAGACCAGCACCACCAAGTTCGATGTCATTAACGGTGAATGAACCGCCACCGATTTCACCAGCAGCACCACCGTTCGTGTCGGTGTACTTGAACTGACCAATGCTGACCTGGGTTTCCAGTTCGATGGTCACACCGGCCTGGCCGGTTACGTTACCCATCGCAGAATCATTCATGGCCGTCAGTTCTGCCTGGGCGGCGAACGGGGCGGCGGCTACCGCTGTAGCAAGTGCAATTTTTTTCAGGCCTTTCATTCTTATCTCCTTATAAACTCATCGTTGTTCTTGTGTGAGTTTTGTATTTTTAGAAGCAGGATCTGTGATCCCACAAATCCATTTAAGATTGTTTTACACTCTGAATCCGTGATTGCACTCACAATTCTCACCCACACCGAAACAAACCGTTACAAAAAGGATTTATTTCACGTTTTGTTCTGCCTATCCCCGCCTTGATCTTCTTCATCACGGCCGTCATAGAAGAGCTCATAGGGTTTTTTCTGGGTACTCGGTTTGCCGAAGGTCAGCTTTCCTCCCGCAAATTGGTAAGGTACGACCTGTAGTCCCGACAGGCCTAGCCGATGCTCATGTTCTATGGCCATAACTCGCGTACCTTTTTCCCCCTCGACGGTGCCCGCATATACGATCGCTGTAGCAAGGATTTTTCCGTGTCGTGCCAGCGACTTTAGTGCGGCTCTGAACATAAGCACCTTCATGGTTGCCGCTGCCTGCTCTCCACTAGCGCCCAGCCGAACCCGCTTAACTTCACCGTCATTCATCATCATCCATGCCGCAGGAATGACTACGCCACTTTGTTCAAGCTCACTACCAACCTCTTCCCGGGCAACTGCAGTCAATTCCTGAATATGCTTGGCTGCCAAAGTAGCGTATTTCTTGATTTCATCCGGGCTAAGCTTCCCGTCAGATAGAGCATTTCGATCGGGTATGTGTTCACCGACCTCGCTCTGAGCCTGAACGCCTACAGGTATGAAAGACAGCATGAACAAAGCGGATAGAAGAATTATCTTAAAGTGCCCCATGATTGTTTTTATCCTTGTATTCTGTCGTTTTGTTGAGGAAGGTCAGTCGTATGTGCAGTAAAATGCAAAAACCTAATTAATTGCCTTCCTTTGACTTTTCATTAGATCAAGGGCTACACGCAGCGGACAACGCCCGTTTTGTGGGCTGTTTATCATTTCTTGAATATCGCGGAGGATACTTGAACCCGGCAACTATGCGGAAACTCACCCAGGAGGCCTACCATCGCCTGCTAAGCTATGCCTGCCGGGAAGCGGATTTCGCCTATATTGGGAGTGTCGGTCACGGCCCCGCCCGAGGAGTCTTCAGCGGTTTTTCTGCCAGAGCTCGCGCCACCGAAGTGCTCCAATACCCTGTGCCTCCGGATTTCTGCTCCGATCAGCTTGCCCAGAGCATGGAAAGCCTCGTCCGTCAGTTCCAGATCGAACAGGAACCCAACCCGGAATGTCTGTCCGGCGGGTGGATTGGATTCCTCGGTTATGAGCTCGGGTATGTCAGGGAAAACCGTCTCAGAGAGCTCTGCCCATCTCTGGATGTCCCCCTGATGTCTGCAGGATTCTATCTTTGGACTGCCAGTCATAATCGCAAAACAGATCAGTATTGGCTTTGGATTCATCCGGATTGTCCTGATGGGACACGTGAATTACTGGACCAGTGGCTGGCGACGGACGAACCCGCCGCCACCACTGGATGGTCTATGGTTTGCGGCTTTCAGCCCAGGCAAACACCGGTTGCTTTCAGGACGAGCGTCGAAAGGGTCCGCCAATACATCGAAGCCGGTGATTGTTATCAGGCGAATCTGTCCCAGGAATTCTCAGGCCGTTTCGTAGGGGATCCCTGGCGAGCATTCCAGGCGCTTTCGGACGCTAACCCCACTCCCTACAGCGGTTTTATCCGAACAGGCGAAGCATCGATCATCTCGGTCTCCCCCGAACGCTTTCTCGAGATACACGATCGCACCGTAACCACCAGCCCAATTAAGGGCACCAGGCCGAGAGGCAGAACACCGGAAACAGATCTGGCCTATGCCTCTGAACTGGAAGGCTCAGAAAAGGACCTTGCCGAAAACCTGATGATCGTCGATCTTCTCCGCAATGATCTGGGCCTGAACGCGAAACCCGGAAGCGTGAAAGTCGACAAACTCTTTGCTCTTGAGTCCTACAGGAACGTTCATCACCTCGTCAGCCACATTCGCGCGGAACTTGCCGACGGTGTTACGCCGATGAAGGCCCTGTTTGACGCATTCCCGGGTGGTTCCATTACGGGTGCGCCCAAGGTCCGAGCAATGGAAATCATCCGGGAGCTGGAGCCCCACTGGCGCGGTCCCTACTGCGGCTCGATTTTCTATCGCGGACTGGATGGCACGCTGGACAGCAATATTGCGATTCGAACCATGCTGTGTGATGGCGATGGCACCATTCGGTGCTGGGGTGGTGGCGGTATTGTTGCGGACTCAGATCCCGAGGCTGAATATCAGGAGACGCTCGCAAAAGTCGGCTCTTTAATGCGGTTTCTGGAAGAGTTGGTGATCGACTGAAGTGAGTTCGGGTGAACATGGGGGCAGAAGAGAGCGTTCTTCTGACCCCAATTTCAGTCCTCCAATCAGGGGTTATGGATCTCGCTGGCCTTGAGAAACTCCTGCCTCAGATCCTCGAAGTTATGCACTGCAGGGAACTGCGGGAACTCGTCGATTACGTTTTGCGGCGCATGGAACAGGATACCGGCTTCGGCCTGGCCCAGCATGGTAGTGTCATTGTAGGAATCACCGGCAGCAATCACGCGGTAATTCAGCAACTGGAATGCCCTCACGGACTGTCGCTTAGGGTCGCGCTGGCGCAGCAGGTAGTTGGTGATCTGGCCGTCGTCTGCAACTTCCAGCTTGTGACAAAGCAGTGCCGGATAACCCAGCTTCTTCATCAGGGGCATCGCGAATTCGTAGAAGGTGTCGGACAGAATCACAACCTGAAAACGCTCGCGCAGCCAATCCAGAAACTCCCGGGCGCCGGGCAGCGGGTCCAGCTCGCCAATCACTTCCTGGATTTGCGGAAGGCCATAGCCGTGCTGGTCCAGCAGCTTGAGGCGCTGCTTCATCAACACGTCATAATCCGGAATATCGCGGGTGGTCGCCTTGAGCTCTTCAATGCCGGTCTTTTCGGCGAACGCGATCCAGATCTCCGGGATCAATACTCCTTCAAGGTCAAGGCATGCCAGTTCCACAACGATCTCCTGCTTTGATTGGTAAAGGGCCAGTACGGTCAATCCGCCTGCCTGTATTCGGTGCGTATGATAAGAAAAACCGGCCAGGATTGCATCGTGGAAGTGTAAACCCGCGCTTTTGAACGCGGAATAACCATATAGATCGTCATTCCTTCAGGGTATGAGGCATTTAATGGTAGCCTTTTCGGTCAGTTAGATACCCTTGCACATCCATAGAAGGCAATGCCGGGCCATGACCGATATTCAAACCCTGCGGGAAGAGCTCGAAGGCCAGAGCCCCCGTTCGATTCTCAAAGCTGCGCTGCAACAATACGATAACATCGCCATTTCTTTCAGTGGCGCAGAAGATGTCGTGTTGATTGAAATGGCGCACAAGCTGACCGACAACCTGAAGGTTTTCACTCTGGATACAGGCCGTCTGCATCCGGAAACCTACGATTTTGTAGAGCGGGTTCGCAAGCATTACGGCATCGAGATCGAAGTTCTGTTTCCGGATGCTCACGAAGTTCAGGATCTGGTGAACAAAAAGGGCCTGTTCAGCTTCTATGAAGATGGGCACGGTGAGTGTTGCGGCATTCGCAAGGTCAACCCCCTTCGCCGCAAGCTGGCGACCGTGGACGCCTGGATCACTGGACAGCGGAAAGACCAGAGCCCCGGAACTCGCAATGACGTCCCGGTTATCCAGGAAGATACCGCCTTCTCGACCAATGAAAAGACACTGGTAAAGTTCAACCCACTTGCAAACTGGACATCAAAAGAGGTGTGGGATTACATCCGTATGTCCGAGGCGCCTTACAACAAACTGCATGAGAAAGGCTTTGTCAGCATCGGCTGCCAGCCCTGCACCCGTCCTGTCCTGCCTGGTCAACATGAACGTGAAGGCCGCTGGTGGTGGGAAGAAGCCACCCAGAAAGAATGCGGCCTCCATGCCGGCAACCTGATCGCCCGGGAATAACCCGAGCGCCTCTTGCCCATTCACCTTTTAGTGAGTGGGCAGCTCGACATCCTTGAACAGTTCTTCGATTTCAGACCGGCTGCCCTGATGGGAAACCGCCTCGTCCACCTTTTCTTTGGTGAGATGGGGCGCGAAACGGTGAATGAAGTCATACATATAGCCCCGTAGGAAAGTCCCCTTTCGGAACCCGAGTCGTGTGACGCTGGGACGGAAAAGCTTGCGGGCGTCGAGCGCAACCAGGTCGGTGTCCGTTTTTGGATCGAATGCCATGCTCGCGACAATTCCAACACCGAGCCCCAACCTGACGTAGGTCTTGATCACGTCTGCATCTGCTGCCGTAAATACCACTTTCGGTGTCAGTCCCTGGGACTGGAACGCCTCATCCAGTTTCGAGCGCCCCGTAAAGCCGAACACGTAAGTCACGAGCGGGTATTCTGCCAGCTCCGGAAGTGTCAGTTCCGGCAGTTTCGCCAGTGGATGATCCTTCGGCACGATGACGCTCCGGTTCCATTTGTAGCATGGCATCATGATCAGGTCGTTAAACAGCTCCATGCCCTCGGTCGCAATGGCAAAATCGACCGCCCCGCTGGCTGCCATTTCGGAGATCTGCATTGGCGTCCCCTGATGCATATGCAGGGAGACGTCCGGGTACTCCTCTATAAAACCACTGATAATCGGGGGCAGTGCATAACGGGCCTGGGTATGCGTGGTGGCGATGCTGAGATCACCCTTTCGCTGGTTACTGAATTCCTGGGCAATCTTCTTGATGCCCTCAACCCGCCGCAGGATTTCGCCGGCCTCGCGAATAATGATCTCGCCGCCCGGTGTGATTCTGGTGAGATGCTTGCCGCTGCGGGCAAATACTTCAAGCCCCAGCTCGTCCTCCAGCAGGCGGATCTGTTTGGAGATACCCGGCTGGGACGTGAACAGACTCTGGGCGGTTGCTGAGACATTCAGGTCGTGATGCGCAACTTCCCAGATATAGCGCAACTGTTGTAGTTTCATTGAATCTGCTGCTCCCTGGAGATCGAAGGACCTTGTTGAAGAATACGCATAAAAATACAGATTTTCATTCTTTTTTAATATAGGCAACTGCTTTTACACAGTTTAGACCAAAATCGCATTTGCGCAGCCCCTGATAAAACCCTGAGGCTATGAAAAGCCCCTCCAACCCTTGACTTGGCCAATACAAAGGACACAATCCGTAATGCCTTGTCTGGGCACATCAACACTCCAGTTCTCAGGGAACCCATGCTGCTCACCACAAAGTTTCTTCGGCCAACGTCAGACTCGCGCGCGGTTAAACGTGAGCGGCTGAGTGCCTTGCTTGAGTCCCGGGCTCCGAAAAGACTTAATCTGGTGATTGCGCCGGCCGGGTTTGGCAAGACCACTCTGGTTGCGCAATGGTGTTCAAGGGTTTCCTCCCCTACCGCCTGGCTCTCTCTGGATGAACACGACGATGAGCCCCGGCGATTCTGGCAGTACCTGATAGGTGCTTTTGAGCAAGCCGGCCTGACCGGCGCGTCCGATTTGCGTAAACAACTGGCTCACCACTCGGATGACACGTTTACCGAAGCCATTACCGGCCTGATCAACACACTGGCGCATGATGACAGCCCGTGGTCGCTGGTGCTGGACGATTTCCACTTCATTGGCAACCCTGCCATCCACAGGCAGTTCGCCTATTTCATTGATTATCTTCCGCCGGGTGTTCTGATAACCCTGGCGTCCAGAACCGAACCGCAACTGCCCCTGGCCCGCTGGCGCGTCCGTCGGTGGATCCAGGACATCCACCCTGGCCTGCTGGCCTTTTCTGAAGACGAATGCCGTCAGTTCTTTCACGACACCATGGGCCTTGATATCGCCGACGAGGATGTCCACGCGATTTACCGCAAGACCGAAGGCTGGGTCGCCGCCATGCAGCTGTCCGCATTGTCCGGAAAGGACGCCAGCACGAGTGGAAACCAGATAACTCTGGATGAGCGCCACATCAGCGATTATGTGCTGAGCGAAGTACTTGAGCAGCAACCCCGGGAGCTGTCGGACTTTCTGCTTGAAACGGCCTGCTGCCCCCGGCTATGTGCGTCCCTCTGTGATTCGATCCGTGGGTCCGATAACAGCCAGGAGCTGCTTGAAAAACTTCTCAGCCAGAATCTGTTTCTGGTCCCGCTGGATACCCGGAACGAGTGGTTCCGCTATCACGACCTGTTTCGGGATGCTCTGCAACTCAGGGTAAGTCACCAAGACCCTGACTCGGCCGCGCGACTCTGGCACCGGACGGTGGACTGGTTATTGGCCCATGGCCACGTGCAGGAAGCCATTGCCCAGATCGTCCGACAGGAGGACTGGTCCCGGCTTGCCCGGGTGCTCGCCGAGCACGGCAACAACCTGATCCATGGCGGATATCACCTCCCCGTGCTGGACTGGATTGATGCCCTGCCACAGGACCTTGTCATCGACAATCCGCAACTCCAGATGCTCCGGATCTGGGGGCTGTTCTTTGCCAACCGAATGGATAGTCTGGAGCCGCTGCTGTCCGGCCTGGAGGATCTTCTGGACCGGCAGGTGGCGGACTCCCATCCGGATGCCGAAGGGGCCCTCGGGCTGCAAAGTGAGATCTCGCTGATGCGCTCCTATCTGGCTCGCACCCGGAGTGACGACAAGAGCGCCGCAGATCTCACAAGACAGGTGCTCAGGGAGATTGATCACACTCGCATACCGCTAAAGTCGGTGACCTATTACGGCCTGGGCCTGGATTACTACGGCAAGGGTGAACTCACCGAAGCCGAAGACGCGCTCCAATCGGCAGTCCGCTACGGACAGGTCGAACATAAACCCAGTACGGTTCTTTCCAGTGGCGGCCTGCTGGCGTGGATTCAGTACAATCGCGGCGATATCGATCTGGCTTTGGAAACCTGCACCGAGATAAGGCAATGGGTGGACAAACACTATGCGGACCCAACCCAGCCAAGACTCATCTCATGCTGGCAGAACAGTACACTCTGCGAGATTCATCGCGAACGAAATCACCCCCAGCTAGCAGCCACGCACCTGAAACCGTTGCTCGAACATGTTGAGCGGGGCACCGAAC
Source organism: Marinobacter sp. L-13 (assembly GCF_056857715.1). Lineage (NCBI taxonomy): Bacteria > Pseudomonadati > Pseudomonadota > Gammaproteobacteria > Pseudomonadales > Marinobacteraceae > Marinobacter > Marinobacter sp. L-13. The sequence continues at coordinate 120,971 of NZ_JBSXNQ010000063.1, read as the reverse complement.
CGGGCCAGCACGTGATCATTCAGTACGTGCGTGGTCACCTGGCTTTCAGCGAGGGCAGGCTCCAGGAGGCGATTGACGCGCTCGAAGACGCATCCCAGACCGCCCGCAAGCGGCGAGAGCAAATCGTGTTCGAGCCACCCGCAAGCACTGCCCTTCTGGCACGTTGCTACCTGGCTTCAGGCCATCTGGAAAAAGCCCGGGCCTGCCTGGGTTCCCGAGCCGATACCGAGTTCACCAATCCGCTTCATCTTGAACAAAGCCGTATTAGCGAGGCGCGAGTGCTGGTGGCACTGGATCAGCCCGAGCGGGCCCAGGAGATACTCAGCGCTCTTTTGCAACCGGCTGAACGCAACGCCCACAACCGACACCTGGTGGAAATTCTGTTGGTCTATGGCGAGGCCCTGGCGAAGCAGAAACGGACCGATGAATCGGAGCAAATGCTGACCCGCGCGATAGAACTCGCCGGCGAGGCCGGATTCCTGAGGCTCTTTGCGGAGGAAAGCCCGGATCTGCGTGCCCTGCTCCTTGGTTTGCCAGCACTGGATGAACCGGGAAGCTGGAACGCCAGCGTCAGGAAAATGCTTCTCGATCAGCGCCGGTCTGGCAAGGGCCATTCTGAAACAAAAGCCAGTGCTATTTCTGGTGAGCACGGTCGTACGACACTCAACGCCGAAACACTGCCTGAACCTCTCAGCCAGCGAGAACTTGAAGTGCTTGCGCTCATTCATGCGGGCCACGCCAACAAGGAAATTGCCGCAAAAATGGACGTTGCCCCGGCTACGGTGAAGGCCCACATTCGCAACCTTTATGGAAAGCTCGGCGTTGGCCGCAGAACCGAGGCTCTGGCCAGGGCCCGGGAACTGGGGTTGCTGCAAGGCTGATTTCGAGCCAAAAAACGTGATGCACCTCACACTTTGCACCAACAACTTAAACCCGCTACGCCCTTTGGACGATCCGGCTACGCCCTCTAATCCCCTATTATATTTTCAACGGTGAGGGAAACCTCACCAGGAATTCTGAAACTTCAGGCCTTCAGATTTCTTGTTCCGCGTTGTTTCGACGCCCGGGTTCGAAAGAACCCCTTGATGAGAGCCAACCCCAAAGGGGCTGGCTCTTTTTTTATGGCTGAACGGTTCTGGTGGGATTCAGTGTTCGATGATCCGGCGGAAGGGTGGCAATGCATCCAGCAACAGCTGACCATACCGGCGGGCAATAATGCGGCGATCCAGGATCGTCACTCTTCCAGTATCCTGCTCGGTCCGCAGCAGCCGACCAACCGCCTGGACGAGTTTGATGGACGCGTCCGGAACGGTGATTTCCATAAACGGATTGCCGCCCCGCTGCGTCACCCACTCGGCCAGGCTCGCCTCAATGGGATCATCCGGCACCGAAAATGGCAAACGGGTAATCACGACGTGGTGCAAGTACTTGCCTGGAAGGTCGATACCCTCTGCAAAACTGGCAACGCCGAACAGGACACTCGGCCGGCCTTCATCCACCCTGCTGCAATGCTGCCTCAGCACTTCGCCCTTGGCCATATCGTCCTGGGTAATAATGAGGTCCGGGTAATCCGGGGCCAACGCGTCTCGCACTTGCTGCATTTGACGACGGGACGTAAACAACACCAGAGTCGCCTTCTCGCCTGCCCAGAGGTCCGGTAGTCGTTTTACAAGCTCATCGGCGAAGCCGTCATCCGTTGGCATGGCAGACATCGCAGGCACCTCCACCGTTGCCATTTCGCCGTAACGGAAAGAGCTGGGAACCACGAGGAAGCGGCTGCCCTGGGGCAATCCAGCCCGCGCGTTCAGGCGATCGAACCGACCAAGTGCAGTCAGGGTCGCACTGGTGAGCACGGCGCCGTAAGCGCGAGACCAAAGCCTGGAATACAACAGGTTGTCTGCCAGTACCGGTGAACTGTAAAGAGTGATGTCTTCGGCGTGATCCCAGCGCTGGCGTACTGACCATCGGGCTGGGGGCGGGCTTCTCTGCGTTTTCGGCCTGGCTTCTGGCTCATCACCTGTCTCGCTGTTGGTTTCAGCTTCCACGGGGGGACTGGCATTGCCCGGGTCGCACCAGGCTGTCCAGAGCCGCAACTGGTCCTCTGCCCGGGCGTGAAAGGAGCCTATCACCGGATACCAGGCTTCGGCGGTTTCCCGGTCGATTTCATGCTCCTTGCGCTCGTCAAAGGCGCCCTGCAACTCGTCCGCCAGAACGCCCAGTTGCCGGACCATGTTAGCGGTAGCAATCCGGCTTTCGGCTGCAAGCTCGGCCATCGCCTCCGGCAATTCACCTTCCGGATAACGCCACTGCGCCGTCCGTCGCTCCTCATTGAACTCCCAGCCGGTATTCTGCTCGGCTTCTTCGTAAACCCGGTTGAGGACCAGGTCTACCTCTCTCGACGCAGAACTGATGCGATCCAGGGACTTGGCGGCCTGGGTGCCGGCTGCCAGATAAGGCTGCATTTTCACAAGCGCCTGGGAAAGCTGCTTCAGCCATTGCCGGGTAGCATTGAGTGGCAGCGACGCGGCAAAGTGATTCAGGGCCTTGTCCGGAAGGTGATGAGCCTCGTCGAAAATATAGAGGGCGTTCTCCGGCTCCGGCAGAATGGCACCGCCGCCCAGGGCAAGGTCGGCCAGAACCAGGTCATGGTTAGCCACCACGATATCGGCATCATCAAGGTCTTTACGGGCATCAAAAAACGCGCAACTGTCGAAATAGCTGCAGTGGCGGTTGGTGCACTGCCGGTGGTCCGTGGTTACCTGTCGCCAGACGTCGTCCGGTATCTGTTCCGGCCAGTGGTCACGGTCACCGTCCCACTCGCGGGAGCCATAACTGGCGAGCATTTCTTCGAAAAAGGCCCGGGTGCCCGGTTCTTCATTTTTCGGCCCATCCAAAAGGAACAGGGGCATGGTGTCGCTGTCGGTATTGCCTTCATCGTGCAGTCGGGCTTCCAACCGGGACATGCAGAGATAGCGCCCCCGCCCTTTGGCCAGAGTCCAGTTGAAATCCATCTTGCTGTGCTTTTTCAGGTCCGGGAGATCTTTAAGCACAATCTGGTCCTGAAGGGCCACGGTTGCGGTGGAGATAACCAGGGTTTTGCCGAGGGCTTTGGCCACCGGGATGGCAGCGATCAGATAGGCCAGGGTTTTGCCTGTCCCGGTCCCGGCTTCGACCACACAGGCAGAGGCAGGGGACGTTCGCTGGCCATCGTTCTCGGTGATGTCGCCCATGTATCTGGCGATTTCCGCAATCATCAGGCGTTGCCCATAGCGCGCCCGAATATCCTTGCCTGCCAGCACATCCCGATATCCCTGCTGGATCGATTGCTTGATCTCGTCGGTCAGCGCCATCAGCGAGGGCTCACCCAGTCCCGAACAACGCCAACCCGAAAACGGCGCCCGTCACGACTCAGAACCACCCCTTCTTCCGTTATGTCGTCTACCCGCAAGCCTTCGAAGACGTCGCCCACTCGCAGGTAGGTGTCGTTAATCATGACCCGGCGCGATGCAGGGGATGACGAGTAGATATGGCTGTTAAAGGTCAAATCGGGAACGCTCTTCTGAAATGAGAGCGGCAACTCTACCAGATGTGGCACTCTGCCTGCCTGCTCGGGCTGCACCATTGGTGCAGCAGTTTCGGCATTTGCGGATGAGGGAACGATAACGGTCGCCCGCTCCCGGCTTTGTGATGGGGAAGGTTCCGAAGCGATCGGCGCCGGCGTCGCCTCGCCCGCATCGGGCTCAGGGATGGTCCCCGTTTGTGCAACGGGATCTTCCAATGTCGGCGCTGGCTCTGTCGCAGGCGCCACCGCATCAGGTTCAGGAGCTGTCGTTCTGGCCGAGGCCGCAGATGTCTCGGATTGCGACTCGGAAACCCAGGGCAACGGCGCTCCCGGCCAGAAGACAAAGGCCAGGACGCCGGCATTGAGCATGAGTGCAAGAGACACCCAGGCAGCCGGCGACCACCGCTTTTTCTTCGGGCGATGGATCAGCTGTACCTGCTGACCAAGGTCCGGTACGCGCCCTTGCCTCCGTTCAGTTTCGGATTTCCGCAATGCGTCAAGAATGTACGACATAATTACTCTCGACCTTCAACTTGCCGGCGACCTTCGGACTGCAGAGGCTTGAGACGGGGAATGTTAGCTTCCAGGTCGTTATTGATCTGGATAATCGTCATGGCTCCGGCGATCCCATCGACGGTAAGCCCTCGCAATGACTGATACCAGCGAACCTGCTCTTCGGAATCCAGCCGTTTCACCCGGTCACTTTCAGCACGGGAATTACTGAAACGGTCCGCCAGATCCATCATTCGCGCACCAATCCAGAGTTGCTCGCCCCCGCCATTGCTGTAAAAGCCGTCGCCCGTCAGGTATTCCGGAAGGCGCCACAGAACCCGATACTCCCCGAACCAATAGCGCTCGATACTGGCAAACAATACAGTCTGATTGCCGGAGGGCAAGGCGATGTCTGCGGTATCGCCATCCAGATGGCGGAGCACGACAAACCCCCGGTTACCCGCCTCATCCTGCAACTGAAGCATCGCCGGGCGATCCAGAAACTCGAGGCTTCGGCGGCTACCCTGACGACTCAGGCATCCAAGACCCGCCTCGTTGGCCCATTCGCAGGCAACGGGCGCTTCCGAAGGTTCATATTCGCGCCCCCAAATCCCGAAAAGTACCTGAAAAGCCTCCACGGAATCCAGAAGCTGACCTGGCACGGCAAGTTCAACGGGTGCTGACGACTCTCCCGACCCGGTTTCCTGGATCTCTTGCAATGGTTTCTGTTCCTGCTCCTCGACTCGCTCAACAGCTCCCTGTAAAGGTTCTGCTGAGGAGGGATCGGTGAGAAACGCTCCGCCCGGTGACCAACGCTCAAAAAGCCAGGAGGTGCCGATGATGGCCACCAGAATCGAAGCCGCAACGATAAGGTACTGGGATCTGTCTGGTGACTGGTGAGCTCGTGAGGGCGTGGGGCCGAGGGATTGTCCACGTACTTCTTTTGCCGCCTGGCGGATATGCTCGGGCGTAATCTCATGCTCACCCTCGGCATAGGCGCCCAACAGTGCGCGGTCACTGATCAAATTGATCAGGCGGGGTATGCCCTGGCTCTCGCGATAGAGGCGATTCACCGCCCGCTGCGAAAAGATATCACCCCGCATGCCGGCAACACTGAGGCGGTATTTCAGGTAGGCCGCCAGCTCATCCCGACCGATGGCGTCCAGGTGATAGCGTGCTGTAACCCGCTGATTCAGCTGCCTCAATTCCGGAAGTGCCAGCATTTCCTGCAGTTCAGGCTGGCCAAGCAGGACAATCTGCAGCAGCTTCTTCTCTGCCGTCTCGAGATTGGTCAACAGCCTTAACTGTTCGAGCACCTCGGCCGAAAGGTTCTGGGCCTCATCAATCATCAGAACCTTGTGTCGCCCGGCTGCATGGGCCTTGAGCAAGTCCCGGTTAATCAGATCAACCAGTTCCTTGATGGTGGCACTGATATCGTGGGGGATTTCCAGCTCATCGCAGATGGAGGACAGTAACTCCCGCGCAGAGAGCCTCGGGTTGAGGATCAGCGCGATATCCACATGATCGGGAACATTCTCGATAAAACACCGGGAAACCGTTGTTTTTCCTGTTCCCACCTCACCAGTGATTACGATGAAACCGCCCTGCCCCTGGACTCCGTACATCAGGTGCGCCAGGGCCTCCTTGTGGCGATCGCTGAGATATAGATAACGAGGGTCCGGGGCAATGGAAAACGGCGGTTCGCGAAAGCCGAAAAAGTCGTAATACATATCAGGACGTACCGGAATCCGCGTTGCTGATCAGCCTGAGCTCGGCCGTGCGCCGGTTCTGTTGCTTCAGCCTTCGCACGCAGCGCTCCAGGGTTTTCGATATACGGGCGTGGGAGCGAATCATGGAGATCTTCGGCCAGGTCGCTCGCTCGCCAGCCAGAATCATCTGCCGCACGTAAGCAGGATCCGGATTCGCCAGCATCCTGCTGTAATCCTTGAAGGAATACGACGGAGCTATGGTCACGTCTCCCGAGTAACGCTGAGCCATAATGGTGTACAACTGACCGGACATCTGCCGCAGAAGTTCCGGCCTTACCCGTTTTCGCAGGTAATCGAACACGCCCTGGCCATGAAACTGTATCTCGGATTTCAACAGATGCATGGGCAGATTTCCGAGGGACAGTTTTTCATCCAGCCCCCGCTGGCTCAGGAAAGGGACTACGTGGGGATTGGTCTGGCTCACGATGGTGTAATTGACATCGTACAGGTGCATCAACCGCTCGATTGGCAAATCACTGACGACCGAGCCATCCACAAACTTCAGGCGCGGCATATACGGTAGCGTATTACCCTGAATGTCTTTTTTCATCAGGGTAACCGGCGGGAAAATACCGGGAACCGCGGCGCTGGCCAGCACCGCGCTCCACACCATCAAATAGGGCGAGGTGTATCCGCAAAGCAACCGGGCCTTCTGGTGCGCCTGTACTGGGGACACGCTAACGTTGATTGAACGTCCGGTACGCTGATACGCCTCCTCGAAGGTGTACTCACCGATATTGCCCCGCAGACAGTTCCGAAGCTCCTCCTGATCCATGAGCCCGTCGCCACGGACTGCGCTTAGAAGACCTCGCCATTTCCAGGCTTTCAGGTTGTGGTTCTCGGGGATCAGCATTTCCGGAATTTCGGCATCCGTATGCACACCAAGAATGCCAGCGATGATGGCCCCGATACTTGAGCCCGCAATAACCTGCGGCAGAAGCCCCTTTTCCCAGAGCGCCTTGATCACGCCGAAATGGAACACACCGAGGGTGGCGCCGCCACTGAGCAAAAGTGCCGGGCGACCGTAACTTGTGAGGGTGTCGCGGAAGAACTGGAGCTTATCTGCAACTGGAAAACCCGGAACCGGTTGATCACAAAGATAGTCCAGCGCTTCACAGACCTGCGTGATGTACTCCTCGATCAGATGCTTCGTGCCGACGCGCGACCGGGTATAAAGCGCGGGATTGCCCATATTGCCCAGGTCATGGTGCAAGCCTTCGCGGAGAGCGCGTTTGAGGCGTTCCACGTCATTTTGCTGGCGATACTGCTTGAGGTTGCTCAGCCGGTCGTAGATGACTTCATAATGATAAAGGTCGGAGGCAAAATCCTCTTTCCACTCGGCGTTGCCCTCCAAAAAGTCCAGTTCCAGAGCCGCTGCTTTCCATACCTCGTAGTTGGGCGCGTCGGCCAGCATTTTCCGGAACTTGGCTATTCTTGGGTCCTTGAGCACCGTTGATCTCCTTTCAATCCGGCTGACGCTTAGAAATCATCAAGCATCAAGTCCTCATCATCATCGCTGGCAAACGGATCGTTAACCACCTTACCGTCGTTAATCAGGAATTCGCGACGTTGCAGAAAGGCATTCCGCACAAACACGTAACTGTCGCCAGAGATGAAACTTTCAGCAGGGATCAAATCCGCCCGGCGGTCGACGATTTGCAGAGCCCTTGCATAGTAAACTTCAGGGCTTTCCACTTCATCCCACGCCGAAGGCAACGCGAAGCCGTCCGTCACAAACCCGGTAAAGTGCCGGGGTGTGGAAGGGCCGAGAAAAGGAAGCATCAGATAGGGCCCTGAACCCGCGCCCCAGTATCCCAGGGTCTGACCAAAATCCTCGGGCCGTTCCGGCAGGTCAAAGGCGGTTGCGACATCGAACAAACCACCCAGCCCAAAGGTGGTGTTGTAGGTGAAGCGCCCCACGGCAACCACCGCAGACTCCCCTTTCAGTTGAAGGACACTGTTGATGAAGTTCCTCAGTTCTGTCAGATTGTTGAAAAAATTGGTAACGCCGCGGTCGACAATTTGCGGAGTGAAGGTTCGATAGGCCTGTGCTACCGGTTTCAGGAACCAGCGGTCGATGGTCTCGTTGAAGGTGTACACCTTGCGGTTCCAGTTCTCCCAGGGATCTGCGGGATCAACCGGAACAGATCCCTCTGGAGCGGGTTCCTGCATGTTCTGGGCAATAGCCTGGCCCGCTGGCAGAAGCGCAGACAGGGAAAACAACATGGCCAGGGTAATAAGCCGGCGCCGGATAAAAAAGTAGTTCATCATCTGCTCTTGGGTTGTTTAATTCGTTTCAATTCGTCGAAAATACCGGCGCTACTTTTTATTATTAAACCGTTGTTCCGGAGAAACCGATGTCAGTACCGGGAAATCTTGTAAACACAATCACTATGCCCCTCCGGTGGGGAGACATGGATGCATACGGCCACGCCAATAATACAGTCTACTTCCGATTCTTTGAGGAAGCGCGCATTGTGTGGCTGGCTTCACTGGAGCTGGGCGGGCCTGACGAGCCGACCGGCCCCGTTATTATAAAGACCAGCGCTACCTTTCTAAAGGAATTGAACCACCCGGCAACGGTTGAGGTGAAAACATACGCTGACAAGGCAGGTAACACCAGTCTCGACACCTACCATTTGCTGACAGATGTCGACACCGGCGCCGTCTATGCGGAAGGCTATGCAAAAATCGTCTGGTTCGACCGGAAGACGCGCTCATCGGCTCCGCTGCCAGACACCCTCAGGGCACTGGCAACGTCTTGACCCAGCTCACTCCTATCGGCGGCGAACCACAACGCTGCCGATGGAATAACCTGCCCCGAAAGAACAGATTACCCCCAGATCACCACTGACAAGGTCATCCTTGTTTTTGTGGAAGGCGATGATCGAACCGGCGGAGCTGGTGTTTGCGTACTCATCCAGGATGACCGGGGCCTCTTCTTCGGTGGCATCCCGACCCAGTACCTTGCGCGCTATCAGCTGGTTCATGTTCAGGTTGGCCTGGTGCAGCCACATACGACGGAGATCATCCGGGGCCAGAGAAAGGCTTTGCAGCTGTTTCTGGATTGTCTCGGCAACCAGTGGCGACACTTCTTTGAATACCTTGCGGCCTTGCTGAACGAAGAGCTTGTCCGGTTTTCCGACACCGGAATCGTCGGCGCGGTTCAGAAACCCGAAATTGTTCCGGATGTTATTCGAGAATTTGGTTTTCAGACTGGTACCGAGGATCTCGAAGCCCTGGCCTTCACGAGTATCTTCTTCACGCTCAACCAGAATAGCCGTACAGGCGTCACCGAAAATAAAGTGACTGTCCCGATCGCGGAAGTTCAGGTGGCCCGAACAGATCTCCGGGCTGACCACCAGAACGGCACGGGCACTGCCATTCTCGACAGAGTTAACGGCGGCCTGGAGACCGAACGTAGCGGAGCTGCAGGCTACGTTCATATCATAGGCAAACCCGTCGATACCCAACGCCTCCTGGACCTCGATAGAAACGGCTGGGTAGGCTCGCTGCAGATTAGAGCAGGCAACGATCACCGCATCAACATCCTCAGCCGACTTGCCCGCTTGTTCCAGCGCCTCACGGCAGGCCGTCACGGCCATATCGCATTGAACCGAGGGCTCTTCGTTGCTGCGATCCGGGATGTAGGGTTTCATGCGGTTGGGATCGAGAATGCCATCCTTGTCGATGACATGGCGACGCTTGATTCCCGACGCTTTTTCGATGAACGAAGAGGAGGAAGGCTGCAGTGGCGTTACATCGCCGCTGGCGATGGCGTCTGCGTTCTCGGCGTTGAACAGTTCAACATACTGGTTAAAGGCTTCGACCAGTTCGTCATTACTAATGGTTGCTGGCGGTGTGTAGAGACCGGTCCCGCTAATAACGGCTTTAATCACGCTAACCCCACGTCATAATTGTGAAAACGGGACACCAGACATCCCGTTTTGTTAATTCGTTGACCTACTGCCGGAAATACTAACACAGTATCGGGGTTTTGCCCGTCGGGTATCAGTCATGGGCACCGGATTGGTGCGCCCGTTACTGCCTCAGACCTTCGTTTTCTCCCACTGCCGGTCCAATCGTTTTACGGACACAGTCATCACCGTGCCCAGTTGCTGTGCAAAAAACGACACCCGGAATTCTTCCAGCATCCAGCGGTACAGCACCAGCTCGGGGTCTCGAACGCCCTGCCGTTGCTGTTCGTCCCGCTTGACAGCATACCGGGACCAGAGCGGCTCAATGGTGTGGAGAAATTCCCGTTCCTGGCCCATTTCCCGGGGCATCTTCTCCAGCCGAACCAGAGCCGCCTCAAAATAGCGCCCGAACTCCGCCAGCCACTCTGGCGGCGTCTCAACCAGGAATCCTGGATACACAAGGTTCTGCAGCTGAAACTTGAGATCCGCCATGCTGTTGGCCATGGCCAGATTGATCTTACCTTTTAACTGTTTCGCCACTTTCTGGTAACCGGACATGGCCTGATACAACCGTTCGTCTGCCTGCTCCAGTGCAGGAATGAAATCCCCTCGGTGAGCATCAAACACCCTGTCGAAGCCCTCTGCTGTCCTCGGAATTTCGTCCGTAAGAAAGTGCTGCATGGCGGTCGCCAACAGCAGATCGTCCAACAACACTTTCGACTGACCCACCGGAGCAAACATCAGCGCAGATTGTTTAAACCGGGGAAGCTTGCGCTCCAGATCATCAAGGGTTCGGCCAAACCGATTAATGATCAAGCGGGCGATAGCCTTCCGAGTCGTATCTTCAGCGGTCAGCCGGTCAAGACAACGGATCTGGCGTACCTGCTTACCCAGGTCCTCAAGGGCGGGATACACAGTAACCTGCATACCGCCTTTTTCTGTCTGTACCTGTTCAGGCAATGCGCCGAACTGCCATTCCGTGTACTCGCCACTCGGTTCCGTTGCCGCATCATCCTGAGTCGCCGAGGCCAGCGCCTGCTCGGCCTGACCCTCAAGCTGGTGCTGAAGATCTGCCGTTTCTCGGCTCTCTGCAATGGCGCGACCGCCGTCACCCATAACGCGAAGGTTCATCCGCAAGTGTTTTGGCAATTCGCTATCGGTCCAGGCATCAGGATCAATCTGCACGCCGGTCATGCGCCGCAACTGCTCGCCAAGCTGAAGCGTCAGCGGTTCGTTGGAAGGCTGAAGATTTTCGAGAGCGGCATCAACGAAATCCGGCACCGGAACGAAATTCCGGCGCAATGCCTTGGGCAAGGATTTCACCAGGGCAATGCACTTCTCCCTCAACAGTCCCGGCACCAGCCATTCCAGGCGACGGGACGGTATCTGCTTGAGCGCCATCAAGGGCACCTGGAGCGTAACGCCGTCCTTTTCACTGGAGGGTTCGAACTCGTAGCTCAGTGGGTAACGAACACCCTCCCACTCCAGATAGTCCGGGTAAAGGTCAGCGGCCTTGGCATCAACCGGTCGCTGAAGAATGTCGGTTTCGGTGAGCTCCAGTTCTTTCAACTGTTCCGCCGGCAGCCCTTTCCACCAGGTCTCGAAGTGCCTGCCACTGATGATGTCTGACGGCAGGCGTTCATCATAGAAGGCCACCAGCACTTCATCATCAACGAGCAGGTCACGCCGCCGGGTCTTCTTCTCCAGATTCTCAACCGTGTCGAGCATTTCTCTGTTACGGGCGATAAATGGCGCCTTTGATCGGTAATCCCCCTCCACAAGGGCTCGCCGGATAAACAGATTTCGGCATTCCGCCGGATCCACCTTGGCGTAAGGAATGCGGCGCTTGGCCACGATATCGAGGCCGTAAAGGGTCACCTTTTCATAGCCCATCACCTGGGCCCGCTTCTGCTCCCAGTGGGGCTCAAAGTAGTGGTGCTTGACGATATGTCCGGCCAGGGGCTCAATCCACTCCGGTTGAATAGAGGCCACCACCCGGGCGAACACCCGACTGGTCTCCACGATCTCGGTGGCCACAATCCATTTCGGGCCAGTCTTGGCGACCTTCGAACCGGGAAAGATCAGGACTTTCCGGTTTCGTGTTGCCAGGTATTCCTTTTTCTCCACTTTCACCGCCACTTGGCCCAGGAGACCCGCCAGAATCGCCTTGTGCAGCGCTTCGTAACTGGCGGCATCCTTGTTGACCGCCAATTTTTGTTCCCGGCAGATCAGCGTGAGCTGGCGATGGATGTCCCGCCATTCCCGCATTCGCATCCAACTCAGGAAACTCTTCTGGCAGACCTTCTTGAGTTGATTCTGGGACAATTCCTGACGCTGTTCTTCGTAGAAGTTCCAGACATTCAGTAGCGTCAGAAAATCGGATTCTTTGTCATTGAAAGGCGCGTGGGCCTGATCCGCAGCCTGCTGTTTGTCCTGGGGGCGTTCCCGGGGGTCCTGAATACTCAGCCCGGCAATGATCACCAGCGTTTCCGAAAGACTCCCCAGCTCGGCGGCAGTGACCAGCATCCTGGCCAGGCGCGGGTCCAGAGGCAGCCGTGCCATGGTTCGACCAAGTCGGGTGACGCGGCGTTTGTCATCCACCGCGCCCAACTCTTCAAGGAGCTTGTAGCCGTCGTTTACCTGGCGCTTATCCGGCGCCTCAAGAAATGGGAACTGGCGAATCTCCCCCAAACCTGAAGTGGCCATCTGCAGAATGACCGACGCCAGGTTGGTGCGCAGTATTTCCGGATCGGTGTATTCCGGGCGGTTGATAAAATCCGTCTCGTCGTAAAGCCGGAAACAGATACCCGGGGCCACCCGGCCACAACGTCCTGCCCGCTGATTGGCGCTGGCCTGGGAAATCGGTTCCACCGGCAAGCGCTGGATCTTCGAGCGCACACTGTAGCGGCTGATCCGGGCAACCCCGGTATCGATCACGTAACGAATGCCCGGCACCGTCAACGAGGTTTCCGCCACGTTCGTCGAGAGCACGATCCGTCGCCCCTTGTGGGACTGGAAAACCCGATTCTGCTCGGCGTTGCTCAATCGGGAATACAGCGGAAGCACTTCGGTATGGCGCAGGTCGACGTGGCGAAGAACCTTGCTGAGGTTGCGAATCTCGCGCTCGCCGGGCAGAAAAACCAGAATATCTCCAGGCGGCTGTTTCTGGCTACGCTCGTGCTGTTCGATTTCATCAAGGGCACCCAGCACGCCATCCGTCCAACCCTGATCCCGGTCGTCTTCATCTCCGGTCAGTGGCCGATAGCGCACGTCCACCGGATAGGTTCGGCCGCTCACCTCGATCACGGGCGCCTTGTCGAAGAACTCGCTGAAGCGCTCGACCTCAATGGTGGCCGACGTAATGATGACCTTCAGATCCGGGCGTTTGGGCAAAAGCTGGCGCAGGTAGCCCAGCAGAAAATCGATGTTGAGACTGCGCTCGTGGGCTTCATCGATGATGATCGTATCGTACCGGTCCAGAAACCGGTCGTGCTGAACCTCCGCCAGCAGGATGCCGTCGGTCATCACCTTCACCCGTGACTGCTCGGAGGTGTTGTCGGTGAAACGAACCTGATAGCCGATCTGCTGACCGGTCTGCTCACCTATCTCCTCGGCAATACGGGCAGCCACACTGCGGGCGGCGATCCGCCGGGGCTGGGTATGACCGATCAGGCCACGAATACCACGACCACTGTTCATGCAGATTTTGGGTATCTGGGTGGTTTTGCCAGAACCGGTTTCACCCGCAATGATTACCACCTGATGGTTTTCGATGGCCTCACGGATATCATCCACACGCTCAGAGACCGGAAGGCCCTCGGGGAAGCTGGCCGGCTTGTGCAGGGCATGGCGTTGCTGAACCTTTTCAAGCCCGCGCTCCAGCCAGCTGGCCATTTTCTCCAGGTCTTTCTGGCCCGGTTTGCCCTTGGTACGGGCCACCGTTTTCACAATGCGGGCGGCTTCCTGCTGATTGCAGGCGTCCAGCTGCTCCATCATCGCTCTAACAGCGGCTTCGCCATCGGGCTTGGGTTTCGGTGTGCTCGGAGTATCGGAACGGGTTTCTGTCATTGAATTGCCGGAATAGCGCTCACTCGGATTCGATTGGGCGACAGTCTATCGGGAAAGTCGGTGTCTTAAAAACGGAAAAACCCCGCCAAAGCGGGGTATTCCTTGATCCACTGGCAGGGAGGCTTACTTATTGTTCGCCTCGTCCCGCAGTTCACGGCGCAGGATCTTGCCCACATTTGTCTTGGGCAGCTCGTCCCGGAACTCGAATTTCTTGGGAACCTTGTAGGCGGTTAGCCGCTCGCGACAAAACTCCTTCAGCTCGTTTTCCGTCACGCCTTCAGCCGTCGGCACCAGGTAAACCTTGACCGCCTCACCGCTCTTGGCATCGGGAACGCCAACCGCGGCGCACTCGACTACTTTCGGATGGCTGCTGACCACGTCTTCGATCTCATTCGGGAACACGTTGAAGCCAGAGACAATGATCATGTCTTTCTTGCGATCAACAATGCGGATATAGCCGTCTTCCTGGATCAGGGCGATATCGCCGGTGCGCAGGTAGCCATCGTCGGTGAAAGATTTCTGGGTGTCCTCAGGGCGCTGCCAGTAACCGCGCATAACCTGCGGTCCTTTTACGCAGAGTTCGCCCGGCTCGCCCAGGGGCGTCTCATTGCCTTCTTCATCGAGGGTTATGACCTGGGTGGACGGAATTGGCAGGCCGATGGTGCCGATCTGAATGGCGCTATGGGGGTTAAAGGTCACAACCGGGGAGGTTTCGGTCATACCGAAGCCCTCACAGATCTCGCATCCGGTGACCCGCTCCCACATCTTGGCGGTGTCGCTTGTCAGCGCCATGCCGCCCGAGGACGTCAGCTTCAGGCTGCTGAAGTCCAGATCCTGGAAGTCTTCGTTGTTGCAAAGCGCGACAAAGAGCGTGTTCAGGCCCAGGAACGCGGTAAACTTGTGGTTCTTCAGCTCTTTCACAAAGCCTGGGATATCACGCGGGTTCGGAATCAGCACGTTGTGCGCGCCGGCCTCGAGCATGATGCCGCAGTTCAGGGTAAAGGAATAAATGTGGTAGAGCGGCAGCGGCGCGATAACAACCTCCTGACCTTCAACCACCATGTCTTCCATCATAGGACGGGTCTGCAGCAGATTGGCTACCAGGTTGCCGTGAGTCAGCATCGCGCCTTTCGCCACACCGGTCGTTCCGCCGGTGTACTGAAGCACGGCAATGTCGTCCTGCTTGCACTCTACCGGGGTGAATTTTTCACGGGCGCCGGCACTCAGAACGGCAGGCAGCTTGTGGGCCTGGGGCAGATTGAACGGCGGCACCATCTTTTTAACGTGCTTGACCACGGCATTCATCAGCGTGCGCTTGATTGGCGAGTGCATATCCGCGATTTCGGTAACAATCACGTGCTCAATGCCAGTGTGCGGCAACACCTTCTCGGCGTTCTCGGCCATGTTCGCCAGAACCACCAGCGCCTTGGCTCCGGAATCGTTGAACTGATGTTCCATTTCCCGCGTGGTATAAAGCGGGTTGGTATTCACTACAATCAGGCCAGCTCGCATTGCGCCAAACACAACGACCGGGTACTGGCTGACGTTTGGCATCTGCACAGCGATGCGGTCGCCAGGTTTCAGATCGGTCTTGTTTTGCAGCCAGGCTGCAAAGTTGCGGCTCTGGGTGTCGAGGTCACGGTAAGTGAGAGTTGCACCAACAGCACTGAAAGCTGGACGGTCGGCAAATTTTTTGACCGACTGTTCGAACACATCCACCATGCTTTTGTACTTCTTCAGGTCCACCTCGCGGGTTACGCCGGCGGGGTATTTATCCTGATAGAACTGCTCAAAATCCATCACCATCTCCTGTTTGGCGCTTTTGATTGTAATGATTTACCGATGTCAGGTTGCTCAAAAAATCAACCCTACAAAAGTATCAGCCTCAAAAAAGTGGGGAGAGAATAGCAGTTTTGTAACCGATGAGGTAGTTTTCGAGACTCTTACCCGAACACCAACCAGAACACCTGTACTCAAATGACAACAGTGCGGAGCACGCGATGAGCGATACCCTTGATACCCTGGAAAGTATCACCTACGACGAGCTGAACGAAGGCGATACCGCAACCTTCACACGCACCCTTACCGAGGACGAACTGGTGCTGTTTGCAGCGGTCTCCGGCGATGTAAACCCGGTACACCTGGACTCTGAATTTGCCGCAGGCTCCATGTTCAAGGAACGCATCGCCCACGGTATGTGGAGCGGCTCGCTGATTTCGGCGGCCCTGGCAACAGTGATGCCAGGCCCTGGGACCATTTACCTGGAGCAGAGTCTTTCGTTCAAGCGGCCGGTTAAACTGGACGACACCCTGACCGTTCATCTCAAAGTCCTTCGCAAGGAGCCGAAAGGCCGGGTTGTAGTGGAGTGCGACGTGCGCAATCAAAACGAACAGAAGGTGGTCATCGGAGAAGCGAAGGTGATCGCCCCGACGGAAAAAGTGTCTCTGCACAAACCGCGACTGCCGAAAATCGCCATCGAACACTGAGAACTCAAAATCGGGCAGCCATTTTTATGGCCGCCCGATCACACGCTTCACCCGGGCAGGAAATCAATCGGGAACCTGACCTTGCGGGGCTCAACATTGTCAGCCCCGAAATTGAATAGCCGTACCCGCATGGCAATCCGTTGTTCCAGGGTGGCATGCCCAAGCTCCGAACTGACTACCTCGCAGGCGGAAACCGAGCCATCCGGCTCTATGACCAGCTCCAGCAAGACTTTGCCTTCCAGGGTCGGGTCCTGGCGGAGTTCCCTCCGATACATGGAATAAAGTGCCGTTTTCTGGGCATCGAAGACTTTCCGAATATTGCTCATTGCCCGCTCACCAGCGGACGGGGCTGTCTCGGCAGGTTTAGCAGCCACTTGCCTGGTTTCTTCAACGGGGGCCGCAACTGTTTTAACCTCGTGCTCAGCCACAGCGACGGTTGTTTCAGGAGCAACCGTATCTTCAACTCCGCCACTGCCAGCGAGAACTTCCGTCGATTCCTCATTCTCTCGGGCTCGATCCGGGGCGCTGGCTTCCGTGTTGACCGAAAATTTTCGAGCCGGCGCTGGTTCGGGGGACCTGAGTGATGCCAACTTGTCCCTCATCGACAGCAGCCCCGATCTCGACGCTTTCTCCCTCGCCTGCTCGATGGTCTGCGTTGGCTTCGGCTTTGGCTCCGAAGCTACCTGAGGTTTTACCTCTGGTTCCGGAGCAGGTTCAACCTCGGCAACTTCCGGCTCCGGCTTTTCAGGCTTTTCAGGCTGTACTTCTGGTTTCGGCTCGGGCTCGGGCTCCGCCTCGGGCTTCACCGGCTCCGGTGTCACCACCGGTTGCGGCTTCTCCACCAGGCGAGCCAGCCTTGGGGGAATCGTCTCGGCTTCGCTGCGCTCGATCTCCGGCACATCCTGAATGGGAATTAGCAATGCGGGCGGCAAAAACAGCGCCGTCACCAACAAGACGATGCCCGTAAATCGTCGACTCTCGGCCTGATCACGACTCCATGGCAGCCCTGAATCGCCCATTCGAGACCATCCGCTGTCAGCCATTTCGGACCTCCCGTTCCACAGCGAGCCGCACCTGCCGGTACTGCTCATCAACACAGGTCTGCATGACCTTGCGAAGCAATCGGTAGTCGGTGTCGCGCCCCGCCATGATGGTTACGTCAAGCCCCTCCTCGGGAATTTCAGACCAGCGACTGCGACGCCAGGAAAGCTCTTCCGAAAGCCCAGTGATATAGGTATCACCAATCTCGATACCCTCCAGTCTTGCAACTTCGCTGCCCTGAACGAGAATGGCATTGCCCGTTATCTGGACTGTCAGGCTCTCAACGGCCTCCTGTTGCGCCGTGGACTTTGGCAGTGGCACGTCCGCGGTGTTCTGCATCACTTTCACATCCGACGAATTCACCATGAGGAAGAAAACCAGGATCGTGAAGATGTCCATCAGGGACACCAGGTTCAGGCCCCCAGACTTCTTCATACGGCCGTAATGTCGACGAATTCTTTTGGCCTTACGCGAGGTCTTCATGCGCCCTCTCCGGATTCAAGCCTGGCATTCGCGGCAAGCTTTCGGTCTGCCGGCGCATCCATCAGTGAGACATCAGGAAACAGCTCTCCCTCAACCACGCTGGCCGCAACCACAGCAGGATAAGAACGGACCGTATCCATGGCCGTGATCAGTGTCTGGTAATCGATGTCTTGCCCGACTTCCAAAACCACATCGGTCTTCTCGGGAACCCGGTTTTTTATCTGCCGAAGGACCTGACGCAGGCCTTCGAAGTCTTGAACTGCCTCTTCTGTCGGCAACACACGAATCAAGCCGCGATCACTGTCGGCGATTTCAATACCTTCAGGAATCAAAGTAACCACGAGACGGAACTCTTCGGGCGCCGGGGCTTCCCCAGCGTCCATGCCCGGAAAATTCAGCTCAATCATTCGAACCTGACTGAATACCATGCCCAGCAACAGGACAGGTACCAGCACAATCATCAGATTGAGAAAGGCGGTAATATCCAGCTCAGGCGATACGCTTAACCTTCGGTGACGTCGTCTCATGCTTCAGACACAATGTTCAGCAACTTCACGCCGGCCATTTCAAAGCTGTCGACAATCTCATTGGTTCGGGTCTGTAGTACCGCATGAAACATGAGCAACGGAATGGCCGACATCAGGCCGAAAGCCGTGGTATTCATGGCCACGGAAATACTTTCGGACAACAGACTGGCCTTCTGGGAAGGATCTGCCGCCGCCACCGCAGTAAACGCAGCAATCAGACCAATAATGGTTCCCAGCAGGCCGAGCAACGTGGCGATGTTGGCCAGGGTTGCCAGATATTGGGTACGCTTTTCCAGGCGCGGCAGCACTTCCATCAAGCCTTCTTCCATGGCGTACTCAATATCCTCCCTACGACTGTTGCTCAGCAGACGGCCGATGCCTGCCCCCATGATTGAGGCAATCGCACTGTCTGAGTTTGTGGCTGCTTTCATGGCCCGCTGATAGTCCCGCTTCCTCAGCAGCGGCAGGATGCCCCGCTCAAAGGCAATCCGGTTTCGCCGCCGTACCGCAGAGAGGTATAAGAACCGCTCCAGAGTAATCGCCAACCCCAATGCCAGGACAATGGCGATGGGGTACATGAAGGGCCCACCTTCCTGGAAAAAACGTACGATCGTGTCCAGCATGATTGTTCTCCGGTTATTGCTCGGCCAGGCCTGAGTCTCCAACAGGGCTCAGGATGAGAGGATTAAGGTTTTCACGAAACAGACGGTGACGCTCGAGGACGACTGGATCCACCGGCCGGACCAGTTCCGGCGCCTCGTCATTCAGGTCCGCCCTTGGTCGTTTTGGCAGGCTTGGGGCTTGCCAGGGCAGAATGTAGAGTACCCGCGGCTCGTCTTCGCCGAGGCTGGCGGATATACCCTCAACAGCCAGCCGGTTCGCTTCGTCCTGATCCGCCTGCGCCGGGTTGAGGAGCATTAACTGGAGGCCAACCAGCGCCAGTACGCGTAAGACGACTTTGGCAGTTTTGCGGATATCAGCCATTTATTGCAGCCTCCGTTCCAGATCTGCTATCCAGCCAGCCACCTGCTGGTCTTCTTTATCCGTCAGCTGCCGGTAGCGGTTGTAATGCTCAAGGGCAGTCTGAAGATCCAGCAAATAGAGCTCGGCAATCACCGCCAGATTAAAATGCAGCTCGGCCACATCCGGCGAATGGCTGATGCCCAGTTCCAGTAGCCTGGCCGCTTCGGCGAATCGGTACTGGTCCTTTAGAACGAGCGCCAGGTTGTTGACTGTCACAGCCCTGGTCGGATCCAGCTCCACGGCTTTTTGCCATGCATCCACAGCCGCGCCTTTGCGACCTTCTTCGAAGGCCACCCGCCCCTCATGTTCATAACTTGCTGCCAGTTCCGGATCCTTTCCGATGGGCTTCTCCGGCTGCCGGACTTCCTGCCCGGCGCAGCCGACGAGCAACACCAGAAGCGCCGCCAGTGGCAGGCCCGTTTTCCCCGTTGAATTACACGCCATCCCTGATCTCCATATTCCAGCCAAGCCACTTAACACTCCGCTCGTAACGTCCCGGGTGCAGCTCCGCAAGAACGCCAAGACTGCGTCCTATCCAGGGGTCATACCCCTCGGCCGTAATCCGGCGATGGTTCTCCGTATGAAGTTGAATGGCTTTGTCTTCGAATGGGAAAGCTTCTTCCTCCAGTAACATCTGATACTGCATCGCCTCCAGTTCATTCAAATCCGCCGGAACCGTGGATGCCATCAGGTCTTTGGCCAGACCACGATAGAGTTCGGCCCGTCGGAACAGCGATTCAGACAGAACTCGCTCGCCGCCCAGAGCTTCGGCATCCAGGAATCTCTGTCGAGCCGATTCCAGCGCCTTTTGCTTGCGCGCCAGAGAATGTTCCAGCGGCTGGCTCAGTCTGATGCTGGTAAACACTGCAGCCGCACGGGCACCGAGCACCAGTGACGACCGGGAGGCCCACTCAAGGGTGTCGGCGGTGTGCCAGGTGCTGTCCAGCTCTGACTGGACCAGTACTTCCCTCCAGGCATCGGGATTGTCGCCGGTTTCTACCAGGCGATGCCGGAATGTCTGGAGCTGTTCATGTTCGGCCCCGCTCTCTGCCTTCGGAGCCGTTGCAAGGTAATCCCTGTAAAGGGCATTTCGTTCCGCTACATTCCCGGCTTGATTCAACAATTCCGCAGCCCGCAACTTCAGGCTCCATGGGTTAGCGTGATTGTCGGCGGCCTGCAATAATTCTGACGCCGCGCGGGTGGGTTCATCAGACTGAATCCAGGCATGTACCAGCTTTTCGCTGATGCCGGCAGTAAGCTCGTGCTGGGGAAAATCGGCGCGAAAACTCTGCAGGTCGCCGACGGCAGCGCCCCAGTCCGATGCTTTGAGTAAGGTGTTGGCGGCGTCGTAACGGGCCCGGATGGCGATTTCCGAGCCGGGTAACACTGAATCAACCCGCCGGAAATGACCCACAGCCTCTCCGAGCCTGCCCTGGAATGCTGCCACTTCCCCCTGGCGATAGACAGCTGTCGCCAGTTGCCTGCGAATCGCCGCCAGCTGGTCGCCAGTCACATCCTTGAGCTGATCGCTCTCGGCAAGATCCAGCGCCTGATTCCAGGCACGTTCCGCCAGTCCATAATCGCCCTCTTTCTGGCGGATCCGGGCCGTTACCTGCCAAGCAGCGTATTGCTCTGCCGGCGATGCCCCGGGGGCGGTAAGAACCTGCGAAGCATAGTGCAACCCCCGCTCATGCTCGCCGGCAGCAAGCCAACGGGCAGCCAGATCCGCCATCAGGCCGGAAACCCTGTTATCACCCGCGTATCGCTCGTTAAAACGATCGGCTTCGTCTGAAAGATCCTCCAGACCAGGCCTGAACGCTGCAGCCCCGTACTGCTGGTCGATGCCGTCTCGCAACAGAGTGACGGCGGCCCAGGCAGCATCTGCTGCCTCACTGTAACCGGGCGCCTCATAGGCAGCCTTGCGAAAGTTCGCCAGCGCCTTCGGAAAGTGGCCCGCCTGCAATCGGGCATCCCCGGCAAGGCGCAAGACCTCACCGCTCTGGGCAACCCGGGGCGCCAATCCTTCATAGTAAGTGGCAGCCTGTGCAAAGGCAGACTCAGAGTTTGCAACCTGCCCCTGTTCCGCCGAGCGGGCGCCCAAATCATAGTGATAGTCCGCCAGCCGTCTGCTGAAGCTCCGCCACTTGTCCTGCTGGCTCCCATTCAGCCCGGCAAAGGCGGAATCCAGGCTATAGCTGTGGACGAATCGGGCCCGGGCCGTACGAACCCGCTCCGCGTCACCCGCCCCTTGCCAGACATCCACCACCTGCAACCGAAAGGCGGGAACGGAATGGTGATTCGGGGAAGACTCGATGAAGGCCCGGTTAGCGGCAACACTGGCCCTGGTCTCGCCCTGGATGGCGTAATAATCCGCGAGCCGGTCGAACAACAGGTGTTCCCAGGGGCGCGGCTGGGCCTTATCCAGCCACGCAATGAGGGTGTCCGGCCCACCCTTTCGGGCCGCCATCAATGCCAGCACCCGGAAGGTATCGTCGATGGTATCAACACTGGATTCACTGACCGACGCAAGGCTCTGTTCCTGCGGCAGAAACTCGTCCAGAACCTCGACAAACGTGCCTGCGGCCCTGTTCCATGCAGACGGGCCCTGTTTGAACTGGCTCCAGCCAAGCATGTATCGGGCCTTGGTGCTGAACTCTTCGCTGTCGCCGGATTCAATCAATTGCCGGTAGCCGCTTTCTGCCTCAGCGTACTGGCCAGCAGCAAAGGCGGATTCCGCCAACCGGAACCGGGCCTCCGGTACCAAAGGGGAATCAGGGTAGAGCCCCACCAGCTGTTTCAGCCTCTGGATAGACGCATCCTGCTGTCCTGTCAGGGCATGGGCCTTGGCCATCTGGTAAAGCAGTTCATCCAGCCGCCCACCATAGGAGCCGCGCGCAAGGATGGATTCGTAACTGCTGATCGCCTCACTGTAGACCCTTTCCTCTTCAGCCGGAGAAAACCCTATGTCTTCACCTGAACGATCCCGGATATTACTCAGGCGGTTAAGGGCATCAATCCGGACCTCTGGCTCGTCGGATGTCCGGAACAGGCGATGGTAACGACGAGCAACTTCCGAAGGCGAGATGGCCGGCATCGGCCGGCTTTCAAAGGTCAGGAACACCGGGCGCATATCCCCGATGGTCTCGCCGTCCCGGCCCAGTTCCACACGAAAAGATTCCTGCGCCACAGCCGGCGCTGCCAGCAGTAAGGAAAGGCAGAAGCTCTGAAACGGCCGGATCATGGTTGGGTCTCCTCCAGGTTCTGAAGGGCGAGATATTCATACAGGTGAGCTATCTGCTGTTCGGTTTTGTCCAGTGCGAAGGCCATCTGCTGGTCACTGGCTTCGACATAGTCGAGAGCCAAATCGTCCAACGCCGTCTCAGATGCTTCAAGCAACTGACGAGCAGACACTAACAGCGCTTCGTTGCGCTCTGTCAGCGCAGCGGCAGAGTGACGTAACCGTTCCAGGATTTCCGGTTGCCCCGATGCCTTGCTCCGGACCTGGCTCAAACGGGTCTGGGCATCCGTCAGGGTTTTCTGGAGAGCCTCGATACGGGCTTGCTGGCCGGGACCGGCGCTATCCGCGAGGCGCAGCAGCCGTGCACCGAGCTCCGCCCCCCGCGCATTAAGATCAGCGGTGCTTTGCCTGGATTCCTGCTGATGGATGCCGACCAGCTGTTCTCTCAGAGCCCCCTGAAACACCTCAAGATCGTAACCATGGCGTTCAAGTTTTACCGCCATCGAACGAAGAGCGGCCACTCGCCCTGCGGCCCTCTGGACGTCAGCGTCCTCCATGAAGCCCAACAGATAGGCCATTCGCGGTTGAGTCAAGGTGCGGCTGTCGGCAAGAAACCAGTCAATCCCGGTTTCCCTGGCATCTTCCACCAGGGTTTTGTAGGCGCCCTGCTCGCGAATCTTGCCGGCAAGTTTACGAAGCGTGACCCGTTCACTCTCGAACGCAGCGTTGGCCGCAAGGTAGGCTTCTCCGGCCTGCCCGAGATAGCCGGAGAGATCGTAGCCGCGCCCCATCCCTATCCATGCGTCGGCAACTCCCGGGTAGGCCAAAGGATATTTCCTCGCTCGATGCCAGCTCTGCATAGCGGCCCGGTGATTGCCTTTTTCTGTCAGCGCCAAGCCGTGCAGGTAAAGGGCCCGCGGCGTGTTGAAACTGTCGAGATCGACCTTCTCCAGAAAGCCGATCGCTTTATCGAATTCGCCGTGCTGGTAGGCAAGGTAGCCCGCACGTACCAACAGATTATTCTCCAGATGCTGGCTACGCTCAGAATCGGCGTCACCATCGGACATGGCTAACGCAACCCGCAGAGCAACCAGCGCTCTGGCCGGGTTAAGATCGGATTTCGCGTAATCACTGGCAAGATTGAGGTATCCCAGAGCCGCCCAGTAGCCCTCTTTCATACCGGCCAGGATGCGCCCGGCCTCATCGGTGCGGCCTTCGGCTCGTGCCTTCTCAGCATCTTCATAGAGCGCTTGCTGTCGTCTGTCCCCAAGATCGACGCCGACTTCTCCCGCCTGCCGGAATTGCTTGAGACCAGAAAGGACATCATCCGGCATTACCGGCGTGGCCGCCCCGGAAAAGCCGGAAACAGTCAGAGGTAACACAAACAGGAGGACCCGGAGCATCATGGCGCCCTACTCCCACTCCACGAAAGAAACCCGAGGTTCGTAATCGGGCGCCCGGGCTTCCAGACTCATCTGCAAACGGAGTACGCCGGGGCGTTTTCTGAACTTATGGGTGGATTCCCGCCGCACGAAATCATCATCGGCGGAGCGAGCGGTAATCACCGTTTTCAACTCATGCTCGCCGTTTTCCAGGTTCCCGGTAAACAACTGCTGGATTCCGCCGCGTTCAAGCGATGTCCGCTCTCTATCGGAATAAAGGTGGGAAGCGACAGGTTGGCCATTCACGAAGAGCTCGACGGAATCAAGATCGAGCGCATCCCGGCTTTGAAGTGTCAGAAAAACTGCCAGTCTGGTATTCGCTGGATGCAGGACCTTCTGCTCAAGGGCGAAGACGCGCTCCGAATGACTGGCGACCTCGGCACTCAAGCGTTCGAGTTCCTCGTCAAGCCCGTTGGCGGCTACAGCCGAGACAGCCAGCAATGACAGAACCACTGCACCGAAGCGGACTAACCTTTGGCGTGCTATCCGTCGCCTCTGTGATTTTCGTGTGCCGAACATAAGCCTCCTGCCCTGCAGCCTCTGTAACTCATGCAAACTTCTGTAACAGATCGGCAGAAAGCGTAACACTTGGTAACCGCCAAGAACGGTATCCAGATCACCAAATGAAAAACGCGAGTCCGGCAGTTAAAAATTGAGAAGAGTGTCGACTTATTTGACAGGGTGAAGAGAGTTATCGGAGCAAGTTAAAACCTAAGCGGATAAGCTGAATTTTAAACGACTGTTTTAGCAGCTTTTAATTCAACTGGCCCCGTATTTGCTCACTGGAAAGCGGCGGGAGTGCCTTCGGGCAACCCCGCTTGATATGCCGAGCTTTGCCGATGCCCTCAACCGCATCGGCTTTTTTTATTTACTCAGCTGCTTCATGGCCGATTCAAGGCCTTCAACGGTTAACGGGTACATGTGATCGTTAACGAGCTGCCTGGTCATACCCAACGAACCACCGCTACCCCAGTAACTCTCCGGGAGCGGATTGATCCAGACGACCTTACGGAAGTGCTCGGTGATGCGCTGGAACCAGGTGGCGCCTGCTTCCTCGTTCCAGTGCTCAATCGAGCCACCGGGATGGGAGATCTCATAGGGCGCCATGGTCGCGTCGCCGACAAAGATCACTTTGTAGTCGGGCGTGTACTTGTGAAGAATGTCCCAGGTGCTGGTGGTTTCATTCATCCGCCGGATATTATTTTTCCAGACACTTTCATAGACGAAATTGTGGAAATAGAAATATTCCATGTGCTTGAATTCGAGCCGTGCGGCCGAAAACAGCTCCTCACAGACACGAACGTGGGGATCCATGGAGCCGCCCACATCGAAGAAGATCAGCACTTTCACAGCGTTATGCCGTTCGGGCACCATCTTCAGATCCAGATAACCGGCATTGCGGGCAGTGGAACGAATCGTGTCGTCCATATCCAGCTGGTCTGCCGCACCCTGGCGGGCGAACTTACGTAACCGACGCAGCGCCACCTTGATGTTCCGTATGCCCAGAGTCACGCTGTCGTCCAGATCCTTGAACTCGCGTTTTTCCCAGACTTTAACGGCCCTGCCGTGGCGGCCATTCTTCTGGCCAATACGGAAGCCTTCGGGGTTATAGCCGTTCGCTCCGAATGGTGAAGTGCCGCCGGTTCCGATCCATTTGTTGCCACCGGCGTGGCGCTCTTCCTGCTCTTCCATTCGCTTCTTGAAGGTTTCGATAAGCTCCTCAAGACCTCCCAGAGAATCAATCTTGGCCTTCTCTTCCTCAGACAAGTGCTTCTCGAACTCGGCCCTCAACCAATCGTCCGGAATCAGGGCTTCCAGCAGGCCGTCGAGGTTCTCGATACCTTCAAAGTAAGCCTGGAAGGCACGGTCAAACTTGTCGAAGTGGCGCTCGTCCTTAACCAGGCAGAGGCGAGCGAGGTAGTAGAACTCTTCCATATTCGCAAAGGCGAGCCTCTTCTGCAGGGCTTCCAGAAGATCCAGGAATTCCCTCAAACTGGCAGGCACCTTCGCGCGCCGAACTTCAAGAAAAAAATCAATCAACATAAAACGTGACTCTTGCCAGTGTTCTTGCCGAGAATCAGCTGCGACGACGGGCCATAAACGCGAGCTTCTGCAACAGGTGAACATCCTGCTCGTTCTTCACCAGAGCACCATAAAGAGGCGGCAGCGCCGAACTGGAATCCTTCTCCTGCAACATTTTCGCCGACAGCTCATCAGCCATCAGCAGTTTCAGCCAGTCAATCAGCTCCGAGGTGGACGGCTTCTTCTTGAGGCCCGGGACCTTGCGCACATCGAAGAAAACTTCCAGAGCATCGCGAACGATTTCCTGCTGCAAGTCCGGGAAATGCACGTCCACGATATTCTGCATGGTGTCGTGGTCCGGGAAGCTGATGTAGTGGAAGAAGCACCGGCGCAGAAAGGCATCCGGCAGTTCTTTTTCGTTGTTACTGGTGATCACCACGATCGGGCGTTTCTTTGCCTTAACCAACTTCTGAGTCTCATAGACAAAGAACTCCATACGGTCGAGCTCCAGCAACAGGTCGTTGGGGAATTCGATATCCGCTTTGTCGATTTCATCAATCAGCAACACAACCTGCTCATCAGCCTCAAAGGCCTCCCAAAGTTTGCCCTTTACAATGTAGTTGCTGATGTCCTTGACCTTTTCATCACCCAACTGGGAGTCCCGCAGACGGGAAACCGCATCGTACTCGTACAGGCCCTGCTGGGCCTTGGTGGTGGACTTGATGTGCCAGGGGATCAGTCTCATCCCGAGGGCGGCGGCCATTTCCTCGGCCAGCAGGGTTTTCCCGGTGCCCGGCTCGCCCTTGATCAACAGCGGGCGCTGAAGCGCAATCGCTGCGTTGACGGCCATTTGCAGGTCATCGGTGGCTACATACTTCTCGGTACCGGTAAACTTCATGGTCTGGTTCCTGTTGGTTACTTTTTCTGGTCTTTCTGATCAGGTTTTTTCTTCGAGTCGTCTTCGGGCAATCCGGACTCGTCCTGATCATAATCGGGTAAATCGTCGAATTCGGACAGATCGAAATCTTCAAGCCCGAACTCCTCCTCATCATCATCTTCCGGCCCATCCGCGTCGGACGGATCGGCAATATCCTCCAGCTCCGGGATATCCTCATTCAACTCCGCAGGCTCTTCCTCCACCGGGGTATCCGCTACCGGGATGTCCTCTTCCAGTTCGTCGGTCGGTTCAATCTCCGGTTCCATAAGCGCTGCATCTTCCGACTTCAGGGCGGCCTCATGTTCATCAATAACGGCCTCCAGCTCAGACATATCCTCCTCAGATGCTTCCTCGGTTACCTCAGGGATTTCCTCGGCTTCGACGTCCTCTTCCGGCTCTGAAACTGCCTCCGGCTCGGGTTCTGGTTCTGGTTCGGGCTCGTCCTGCAGATCCTCAAGTGTTTCGCGCTCAGATGCTGCTTTCTCTTGCGCCTGCTGATCCTGTTTACGCTTACGGATGGCAAACCAGACCAGACCGCCAATGAAGAGAAGCCCACCGCCGGCTGCGCCGACCATCCACAAAGGCACGGCAAAAGCAGGTTCCGCGTCTTCCGGCTCCTCAGGGGCCGGTTCCGGCTCCTGGACCGCTGGCGTCTCTGGCTCCTCCACCTCGCTTACGTCGATGGGCGATGTAATCGCCGGTTCCGGCCCGGATTGCTCCGGCTCAGACACCGGCGGCTCCGGTTCAGACTGCTCAGGGGCGAGCGCCGGTTCTGTCACCTGCGGCTCCGGCGATTCAGCCGGCTCAGCCCCTTCAGGCATCGTAAACCCGACGGTGGCGCTGAACTTGCGGCTGAAGGTCTGGCCATCGGCCACCACGGCAAAGGTGTAGAGGCCCGCGGCTGGCAAACGACTTACCGTATCCCGGTAGGTGCCGTCTTCCGGCGGCTGCTCTCCCGACAATACCTTGGTTCCACTTCTGCCATCCTCGGAGGTGATACTGAGGCTGACCTCAATCACACCCAGAAAATCGGGATTAGTGATTTTCTCCCCTTCTTCGAAAAAGCCGACCCGGAGCTTGAGGGGCTCCTGCAATGTGAATGATGGAGGTAGAGGATTGACCACCATCCTCAGATCGCTAACGACCGTAACCCGGCTGCCCTCTCCGAGTTCGCCATTAATGCGCCACTGCCCTGCCAACGGCTCATTGACCGTAATAAGATCGTAACCGGCTTCCCTGGCCCACCGGACGTTGTCGGGAAACTCCGAAAGATTAACGACCCGATCGTCCGGGCGCACGAGGGCAAGCTCCCGGGTGGCAGAGGTTTCAGACTCGCCCCAGAAAATCAGGGCGGTAAACTCACGAACGCCCTCGTCCACAGTAAAGCCATTGCCCTCAATGGGAATCTGCTCCTGTGGGACCGCGGTATTCAACGCCTGAAGAAATGCCAGGTTCAGCGCTTCTGCTGTATCCGCCACCTGGAAACGACCGCCGGAGTCTGTCGCCAACGCTTTCAGAAAGTCGGTATCGGCGGCCTCAGAGAGAGCTACGGGGTGAAAGGTAGCGCCCCTTTCGATGAGATCAGCGACAATCGTATCCAAAATCCGAGTTTCCTCTGCGGTATTCTTTGCAGGATCGTCGGAGATATCGACCTTGCCGTCGGTCAGCAGTATGAAGTGGGTCCGGCTCAGATCGCCGTCTGTGAAATAATCATCGCTGGCTGTCTCAATAGCCGCGCCAAGGTTTGTTCTGAGTGCGACCGAGTTAATCTGAGCTGAGCGCTGAATGGCAATTTCCCGCCATGCGTTGGTCACCTCACGGTGCGGCACCAGCATGTTGACATATTGCCCGAAGGTCCAGACACCCGCGGAGGCCCCCTCTGGCAACAGCCGGGCCAGCAGACGCACGGCGGGCTGTCGCAGGTTGTTCGGATCGGTGTCTTTCATGGAGCCCGAGATGTCGACTATGATCCGGACGTCCGACTGCTCCGGCAGTTGAACATCGTCGCTCTCCTGGGCATTCAGCCCGGCTGGCAGACTGAGCACGAAGCAAATTGCAACCAGCCCAAACCATCTCGATGTCATCTCTCTCAAGGCATCCATCCTTATCTTTTTTTCTTTTTCGCGCTATTTACGAACAAGACGGTAGCGAACCAGATCCAACACCCAGACCAGCAGCATGACCAATCCGGCGAGGCCCAGATTAAACAGGGCCCGACCAGAAGCGTCGGCGTCGCCAAGAATCATTTCGTAGCCGCCGAAGAGCCAGGCCGGAATCCACCAACCGGTCAGATCGGGTGATTCAACCGGAGTGAGCAGCAAAGCCACCAGGGCGGCGAGAATCAGGGTCCGCACTCCATAAAAAGGTAGAAAACGGATCAGGCTCTTCATCATGTAAAAGAACACGACAAAGGCTATAGCGTAGGCGGCCCAGAAAATCCCGTAGGCCATTTGTGCATCGGTATCAATCATTACAGGATCCAGTGAATGATATGTTCTTCCCAGTCTTCTTCCGGCACACGGTCTTCTGAAATCACCTTGTGACGGATCGAAACGCCTGCTTCGTGCACCGAATCCGGATCCCCGCTTCGCAAGGGATGCCAATCGGCCAGCGGCCGGTCTTCAGCCAGGGTGCGGTAGGCGCAGGTGTACGGCAACCAATGGTAGTCGTTGACGGTACCTGGTGTCAGTACCGTGCAACCCGGCACCTTCTTAAGCCGCTCTTCGTAAACGGTGCACTGGCAGGTTTCTTCGTCCATGTAACGACACACCAGATCGGTGTGGTAGACCTCGCCGGTGTCTTCGTCTTCCAGTTTGTTCAGGCAACATTTTCCGCAACCGTCGCAAAGAGACTCCCATTCCTCAGGCGTCATCTCATGCAGGCGCTTGCGTTGCCAGAACGGCACCTGGGCAATCATCGATTGCGCTGATCCAGTTTGCGCTTGAAGTCCACCACGTACCCTTCCTGCTCTTCCGGCATTTGCAGAAAAAAGTCCTTCTCGCCAATGGCTTCCAGAACCTGCTTTCCGGTAGTCCTCGCAAGCTTGCGGTCGGGCGTCAGAACCAGATCCATGGAATGAACCGGCTGACCGAAAATACCCCGGAGGCTCTCGGGAAGCTCCTCCCACTTCTGTCCGCGCCGAACAAAAAGGTAGGTATCCTTCTTTTTGCTGCTCCGGAAAACAGAGACAAATTCCCGCTCTTTCATGACTTCAGTAATTCCTCGATATCAGCGCGAACCGGAGCAAGAATCTGCGCCCGCCAGCCCTGGAAAAATTCGTGTTGCGCCAGATCGGGATGCTGCACAACCTTTTCAAGACGCTTTCTCGGCGCCAACAATTCCATTGGAATATCAGCATCTTCAGCCGCACTCCTGAAAAGACGCTTTAACTGTTTAAAGAATCCCTGCTGATCCCGGGACAACGGTGGCGCAATCCTCTCAAGGGACGAATTATCCGCGGTCGATCCCCGGCTAACAAGTTCAATCAGGGTATCGCCGTACCGACGGACTGCGCCGGATGGTACTCCTTGAATGTTAGAAAGTTCCTTCAGGGACGCTGGCAGCCTTTCCGCGATCGCAATCAACAGTGCATCTGCCATCACACGGTTCCTTGGCCGGTCCCGCCGCTGGCACTCCAGCTCACGCCAGCGCACCAGTTCCTTGAGAACACCCTGTTGCTGAGCCGAGAGGGTCCATCCGGCCCGCAGTTTCAGGTAATGGTTGTCGGGATCCTCCTGCCCTGCCAGTTCATTGGCAAAGCGCGCCGATTCCTCAACCAGAGCCGTTTCCAGACCGCGATCGCGAAGTAATGCACTGACCCACTGGTACATCGGCTCCAAAAAACGGATATCGTCAATCGCGTAGCGTTGCTGAGCATCGCTCAGCGGTCTCGCCAGCCAGTCAGAGCGGGTGGCGGACTTGTCCAGAGTCTCACCGAACAGGGTTTCCACCAGTCTCGCGTAACCCAGGGAGAACCCTGCTCCGGCCATTGCGGCCCCGATTTGAAGATCAATGACACCGGCAGGTTGAAGATTCAACCACTGGCGAAAAAGTTCCAGATCTTCGCTCATGGCGTAAAGAAGCTTTGGAGTGTCCGGGTCCGCCAGGACTTCCCGAAATCGTCCGGACTGCTCGGCAACGGAAGGGTCCACCAGGCAAAACTCGCCGTCGAGGCCCAACTGAACCAACCCCGGTATCGGGTAAAAGGTGTTTACCCGCTCAAATTCGGTGTCCAGCGCAAGAGGCTTGCCCGGTGCCCGATCGAGCCATTTGTCCAGTGCTTGCGGTTCCCGGATCCAGTCAATACTGGTCGGAGCCGGGGGTACGTCAACTGCCACAGCAGCCTGGGCGGAAATATCCATAAACGTGCCTGGTAGGTTTATTCGGTCAGATTCAATCGGACAGTGGTTTGCGACCGCGGAATGCGTGAGTCAGAGTAAAGCCATCGACGTAACCGAGCTCTCCACCCACCGGTATACCATGGGCCAGACGGGTTATCAGGATGCCCTGGCCATCTAGGCGATCGGCGATATAGTGAGCCGTAGCCTCACCTTCCACCGTCGGGTTGGTCGCCAGAATCAGCTCAGTCACGCCTTCGTCGCGGATCCGCCTCAGCAGGCGCTCAATGCCGATTTCTTCCGGTCCCACGCCATCAATGGGTGACAGGTGCCCCATCAAAACGAAATAGCTGCCGCGATAGTCACCCGCCTGCTCAATGGCCAGCAGATCCGACGGACTTTCCACCACACAAAGGGTACCGGTGCGCCGCTGGGGATTTTCACAGATGCCGCAGATCTCGGTGTCGGCAAAGTTCTGGCAGCTTTCACACCGCCGGACACCGCTCATGGCCTGGCTCAGAGCCTCGGAAAGTCGGGTGCCGCCGGAACGACCACGCTCCAGCAGATGGAAAGCCATGCGCTGGGCCGTTTTATGGCCGACTCCGGGAAGACAACGAAGGGATTCTACAAGCTCATCAACCAGCGGGCTGAATGCCATGAAAGGTCCTCGAACGGCTGCAGGATGGAATTCAGAACGGCATCTTGAAACCGGGCGGCAGGCCCATGCCGGACATCATACCGGACATTTTCTCTTTCTGGTTTTCCTCGACGCGCCGCACGGCATCGTTCACCGCAGCGGCCAGAAGGTCTTCCAGAATATCTTTTTCCTCAGTCATCAGGGAGGAGTCTATGTCCACTTTACGAACGTCGTGACGGCCGTTCATGGTGACTTTGACAAGGCCGGCTCCGGCTTCGCCAGTCACTTCGGCCTTGGCGATTTCTTCCTGAGCCTTCTGCATCTCTTCCTGCATTTTCTGGGCTTTTTTCATCATGTCGCCCATATTATTCATCATAGCTTATCTCCTGCTTGTCTCTGCCGGCCGGATGCTGTCTTCCACTACCCGCGCCTCGAATCGTTCAACAATAGACTTTACGACCGGATCCTTGCGAATGGACGCCTCTGCGGCTTCCTGGCGCGCCTTTCTCTGGCGTTCCTCATAAGCCGCAGGGGTGTCTGGCCCGGGATTGCCCTGCTCTGTACGTAACTGAATGGAGTCGCCAAAGCGGTTTCTCAAGGCAGCCAGAATCTTTTCCTCGTGCCTGCTGTTCAACAGCCGGGCGTGCCCCTCATCAATGGTCAGCGTAATCACATCGCCATCGCGGGACATGGCGCCGTGACTGGCAAGATTACCGGGCATGCCCACAATGCCAAGACTTCGAAAATCCCGGTGCCAGACGAATTCGCCCTCAGGCTCAGGGGCAGCTTCGGCCGCTGACTCAGGCTCAGGCTCTGCCAAAGCTGGTTCCGGAGCCGGGGCAGGCTGAGCAGCTGGCTCGGCGGCAACCTCAGGTGCAGGCTCTTCTGTAACGGGAGCCTCATCACTTAAGGGATAGCTCTCTTCATACTCTCCGGTCGCCTCAGCCTGGGCATCCAGACTGGCCAACCAGGATGCATCTTCTTCCGCCACCGGCGGCACTTCCTGGGGCTCAGGCTCAAGTTGCGGCTCTGGCTGAACAGGAACTGCGCTGGTTTCTTGATCCGGCTCCGACGGCACGTCCGGTGCCGGCTCAGAGCGTTGCGACTGCGGTTGCGGCTGTTTTTGCTCTATCTGCGGAGCCGACTCCTGTGGCGGAATCGGCGCCGGGTCGGGCTCATCCCGTGGCTCGGAGGCCGCAGACTGACCGCCGGAGCTTATGGCGGGCGGCTCCCGCCGGTCAGCCCCGGGCCGAAAGGCAAGCA
The DNA here is from genome assembly GCF_056857715.1 of Marinobacter sp. L-13. NCBI lineage: Bacteria > Pseudomonadati > Pseudomonadota > Gammaproteobacteria > Pseudomonadales > Marinobacteraceae > Marinobacter > Marinobacter sp. L-13. The sequence continues at coordinate 87,727 of NZ_JBSXNQ010000063.1, read as the reverse complement.
TCCGGAGCAGGGTCATTTCGAAACCCATCCGGGCATCGGGCGTAATGGTTAGGTCTTTCCGGCCGATCAGCGCAGACTGATAGAAAAGCTGGGCGTCTTCGGCACTGAGCTTACGGGCCAGCGCCTGGACCTGCTCGGCATCACCAAGAGCGTTGTCGGCACTGCCCGGAACCACCTGCTCCATGGTAACTCGGTGAAAGAGCGACAGCAGATCGGCAAGGATCACACTGTAATCCGGCGCAAAGTCCGAAATCCGGCTGATTTCCGCCAGTAAGGCGGGGCCGTCGCCTTCAACGAGTGCATTCACGATGCGCTCAATATCCCGTTGATCAATGGTGCCCAGCATATTGCTGACATCACTGGCCGACAGCTTCTGGTTGCCAAAGGCGATGGCTTGATCCGTCAGGCTCAGGGCATCACGCATACTGCCGTCGGCAGCCCGGGCCAGAAGCCACAGGGCCGGTTCCTCGAACGGAATTTCCTCGGCACCCAGCACATGGCGGAGGTGGCCAGCGATGTGCTCCGGAGTCATCCGCTTGAGGTTGAACTGCAGACAACGTGACAGCACTGTGACCGGCAACTTCTGGGGGTCGGTGGTGGCCAGCAGGAATTTGACATGTTCCGGCGGCTCTTCAAGAGTCTTCAGGAAGGCATTGAACGACTGGTTGGTCAGCATGTGCACCTCGTCAATGAGGTACACTTTGTAGCGGCCACGCGTGGGCGCATACTGGACGTTATCCGTCAGCTCACGCATATCATCAACGCCGGTCCGGGACGCGGCGTCGATTTCAATCAGATCCACAAACCGGCCTTCCTGAATCTCGCGGCAGCTTGAACATTCACCGCAGGGGTTCGGAGTAACGCCGGTTTCGCAGTTCAGGCAGCGGGCCAGCAGACGGCCAATGGTCGTCTTGCCTACCCCACGGGTACCCGTGAACAGATAGGCGTGATGAAGACGCTGGCTTTCCAGGGCGTGAATCAACGCCTGGAGCACGTGTTCCTGGCCCACCATATCCTCGAAGGTGCGTGGGCGCCATTTACGGGCAAGTACCTGGTAGCTCATGTTCCGCCAACTGCAGTGAAAAACGGGTTTAACCTTAGCACGGACGAAGATCCAGAAGAAGCAGACTTGATTCCGGAAACGCGCGCGCAAGTGCCGCACATAAGTTCATGGCTATCAAGGATAATCACAAGGATAAAAACAGGAGAGGGGAGAAAACTGGGGGTGACTCCATCAGCGACACCCCGGCACACAATTCCACCGCTTCGGCTGCTCCCTTCCGGGCCTGACCGGGTTCACGGTTTCATGTTGCGGAGGCACCAATGGAGCCACCATAACGGCGTTTCAGGACAATTCCCTGAAAGCGGCGCGCATATTAGCAAAAGGGTTTGCACACTACAATGACAAATCCGCACGCCCGTCTGGATCCGCCTTACAAAGGCAGCGGTACCTCATCCTGACGGAACCAGCAGGCCAGACTGTAACGGGTGCGGTTTGCCGGCAGAACCTCGTGGGGAATTTCCTCACTCATGAACAACGCCATACGCCCCGCCTCGGGCAACACGGTTCCACACACTTCATGGTCGTTATCGCGATTGAACACCTGAAGGGCGCCGCCGTCGGCTGCCTGCCACTCTTCGTTGAGGTAAAGCACCAGGCTCACCACCCGGGACGCCCTGCCCTTGAAACTGTCCAGGTGCTGCTTGTAGAAATCACCGGAATGGTAGGTAGCGTAATGGGTCTCGAACCGCTTCAGGCCCAGAAACAGCCTCTGGTTCAGACCCTGGCGAATCCTCTCGAAGAATTCGAACAATGCTGCCTGAGGCGCTGTAATACCCTGCAACCAGGCGATCTTGTCGCGGCGTACCGAACGGTCACGCACCAGATCATTACCGCGCCCGATACCGGCTTTTTTCATGGCATCGGTACGATCCAGAATCTGCACTTCCTGTTTCAGTGCCGCCAGCAGGTTGTCCCCAATCCGGGACCGCACATCCAACGACATCCAGCCGTGCTCGCTGAGCCCCGAAGCCAGCTCATCCAGCCATTCCTCAGACAAGGCCTGACGTTGATCCGGCGCAAGGCCCATCAGCTGGACATCACTACCTGCCACCGCATCCTCGGCGCTATGCAAAGGGGTGATAAGGGGATCATGGATCGGGGTGATTACCGGCGTTTCCATCGGCGGGCCTCGCGCAAAATTTGAGCGTATTTTAGGCGCAATTCTCGCCGGAGCGGCAGTTTTAATTTACTCTCTGTGTAGGCAAATACACTTAACCGGTTTCACTCAGTAGCTAACCATGTCAGAAAGCAGTAACAGGCCACCGCTCTCACTTTCGCCGGGCCAGTGGTCCTTCACGCGCTGGAAAACGATCGGGCAACTGGAAGCTCTTGAGGTACACCATCCTTTGTTCCAGGCCACTGTGTTTATTCAGGGCGCTCATCTGGCAAGCTTCAAACCTCAGGACGAATCTGACTGGCTCTGGATGAGCCCAGCGGCCCGGTACGAACCCGGTCGAGCAATCCGCGGCGGCATCCCCGTGTGCTGGCCCTGGTTCGGTGATCCGGCCCGCAATGCGCCGGAAGTTCGCAAGCGTATCCATACCGACAAAGCCCACGGGTTTGCCCGCACCGCGCTCTGGAAACTGGAGGATGTCCGGGAGAACGCCCACGAAGTAGAAATCAGCCTGTCCCTGGATGCCAATGAAGATTTCAGTGATGTCTGGGTTGGCCATGCGCTCGCCCTGCTCACTTTCAGCTTTTCCATCCGGGGCTGCCAGCTGGCGCTGACCACCACAAACCTGGGCAACGATCCCCTCGCCTTTACCCAGGCGCTCCATACCTATCTGCCCACCAGCGACATCACCCGCACTCGATTACTGGGCCTGGGCAACAGCCAGTACATCGACACCCTGGATAACTGGGAATACCGCAACCAGGAGGGGCCGGTTTACTTCGAAGGCGAAACTGACCGCATCTACGAGAGCGGCGAAACCCTGACGATCGTGACACCCCGAACTGGCCGCAAGCTCTCAGCCGTTGGCAGTGACTCAACTGTGGTCTGGAATCCCGGTCCGGCCAAGGCGGCCAAGCTATCGGATTTTCCCGATACGGCCTGGCAGGCCATGCTGTGTGTCGAAACCGCCAATGCAGCCAGCGATTATCGGGTGCTTAATAACGGGCAAAGCCACACATTAGGCGTATTCATTGGAAGGAAATCATGAGCCTGGCATCGTTTCTCAAAACCCGACTGGTTCCCGCGGAACTGGAGGAGCATATCAACCGCATCCGCAAACCCATCGGGAGCCTGGGCTACGACCCCTGGGGCTACAACAACGAAGCCATGAAATACGGGCTTTCGCTCACCAAACAGATTTACGAGAAGTATTTCCGGGTAAAGGCCCAGGGCGTCGAGAACATTCCCGCGGATGGCCCCGTACTGATTATCGCCAACCACAGCGGGCAGCTGCCCATCGACGGCCTGCTGATTGGCTATGCCCTCGCCTCCCGGGAAAAAGATCCCCGCATTCCAAGGGCAATGATTGAGCGCTTTTTTCCGACCGTGCCCTGGCTGGGCAACCTGCTGAATGAAGTGGGCGCCGTGCTCGGCGACCCGGTCAACTGCGCCAAGATGCTCGCCAATAATGAAGCCGTGATTGTTTTCCCCGAGGGCATTCGTGGTTCGGGCAAGCTTTACCACGACCGCTACCAACTCAAACGGTTTGGCAACGGCTTCATGCACCTGGCCATGAAGTATAAGGCGCCGATCGTGCCCGTGGGCGTGGTGGGCTGCGAGGAAACCATCCCGGCCATCGCCAACATCAAGCCTCTGGCAAAGGCCCTGGGCATCCCCTACGCCCCGGTTGCCATGCCCGTGGTGCTGCCGGCAAAGGTACACCTGAACTTCGGAGCCCCGATGTACTTTGACGATCTGGAAATCCCCGAAGAACAGGTCACCGAGCGCGTGGAGAAGGTAAAGGCCGAGATCAGCCGGCTGATCGACAAGGGACTGAGCAAAAGGAAAAGGCTTTTCTGATGACCGAACAACGCAGACCGCACATCCTGATTACCGGCGCTGCCGGTGCACTCGCCCAACAGGTCATCGAACAGCTCAGGGATACCTGCGACCTGGTCGCCGTGGATTTCCGGGAACAGGTCTACCTGGGCGACGACATCCCGAGCTACTGCATCGATTTCAACAAGCGGGTATTCGAGGATCTGTTCCGGCGCTACCAGTTTGATGGCGTAATCCACATGGGCCGGATCATGTCCAGCCAGCTCACCCGTATGCGGCGCTACAACGCCAATGTATTGGGCACCCAGAAACTGCTGGACCTGAGCCACAAGTACGGCATCAAGCGTGTGGTGGTGCTCTCAACGTTCCACGTATACGGTGCCGTGGCCTACAACCCCGCACTCATTGATGAAGCAGCACCGCTCAAGAGTGCCGGACTCAGTGCCGACCTGATTGACTCCGTGGAACTGGAGAACCTGGCGAACATCTACCTGTGGCGCTATCCGGAGCTGAACATCACCATTCTGCGCCCCTGCAATATCGTGGGCCCGGGCGTGCGAAACACCATCAGCACCCTGCTGGCCAGCGAACGCGCACCTGTGTTGGCTGGCTTTTCACCGATGATGCAGTTTATCCACATCGACGACATGGCCGACGCCATTGTACTGGCGTATAAAAAACCGACACGTGGCGTGTACAACGTGGCACCGCAGGACTGGGTGGCCTACCAGCACGCCCTGAAGCTTTGTGGCTGCAAACGGATTCAGGTGCCCTCCATCCCACCGATGGTTCCGAAGATGATACTCGGCACGCTGAAGCTGAAGAGTTTTCCGTCCTATCTGATGGCGTTCTTCAAGTATCCGGTGGTGATTGACGGGCGGGCGTTTGTTAATGAGTTCGGGTTTGAGCCGAAGCGGCCGCTGAAGGAGATCTTTCGGTTTTATCGGGAGAATAAGAGGCCGGTTTAGGGAAACGCTGGCTACATAAGTTACTCTGCGTCTAAAACAAGACTATTCTTTGACAAGGACTTCTTTTTTTTCGGGGTGCTAAGGCATGTTCAGCAACATGGACGTACTCAGCTACTCGCTGGCAGCGATTACGTTCGGGCTCTTGGCGATACTGGTTGCAACGAAATACCTCCGTCGCGGCGTCGATCGGGCACTGGCACTGGCGGCTGCAGTTTCTGCAATCTGGGCAGCTTCACTCGTAAGCCAGAGCTTTTGGGGATACCCCGGATTTTATCTACGTTATCTTATTGAACTTCTCCGGGACGCGGCCTGGATCTACCTGCTGTTTGCGCTGCTGCAAGATGGCCTGAGGGGAAAAAAGCTCACTGGGAAGGTAAAAAGGCTTCTTGGTGCCGGGGCTGTAATCCTGATCGTTGTTTTGCTGGGAATGGGCCTTGTGGAACATTTCGCCGGTGTGAACGTGGCGACCGGCAAGGTTAAGCTGCTCGGCCAGATTGCACTATCACTCCTCGGTCTGTCATTGGTAGAGCAGATCTGGCGCAACTCGCCGAGTTTCGGACGGTCAAGCATAAAATACATATGCATTGGTGTTGCCACCATCTTTGCCTTTGATTTCTTCATGTATGCAGACGCCCTGCTTTTTGGTCACGTTGCTGACCCATTCTGGAATGCTCGCGGGTTTGTCAATGCCCTGCTTACACCGCTCTTCGCCGTCAACGTAATTAATACCCGCAAACAACCCGTGGACTTCCAGTTGTCCCGCTCCGCGGTGTTCCACGCAGGTACTCTGTTATTTGCAGGCGGTTATTTGCTGTTCCTGGCTCTCGGTGGCTACTACGTGCGAGTGCTAGGTGGAGACTGGGGAGACGCCCTTCAGGTTCTTTTTTTCACCATCTCTCTGGTCTTCCTGATAACCCTTCTGGTCTCTCGGCGCATTCGCGCCAAACTGATGGTGCTTATCAGCCAGAATTTCTTCGATTACAAATACGATTACCGGGAAGAGTGGTTGAAAATGACTCGGGAACTGGCAGATCTGAGTGACGATCCTCCGCTCCCCCAGAGGGTTATCCGAATGCTTGCAGGCCTCGTTGAGAGCAATGCCGGCGCGATCTGGTTGATTGGCGAACAGGAAGCGTACAGCCTCAAGGCGGCAGTGAATCTCTCGATCCCTAAATACACCATGATCGATAGTGATTCTGAACTGGTGCGATTTTTCCAGGATCGCGAGTGGATCGTCGATCTCCACGAATACAAAGCAGACCCCGTGAGCTACAACCTGCTTGAAATTCCGGACGCCATTGCCAAAACACCAGACGGCTGGCTCATTATTCCTCTTTACCTCGGCAACGAACTCTACGGCATGGCACTTGTTGGCAATCCTTACGCCCAAGTGGAATTGAACTGGGAGAATTTTGATCTGATCAAAGTGGTTGCCAGGCAAACCACCAACCTTCTGGCACAGGCAGATGCCCAGAACCGACTCTCGCGAGCCATGCAATTTGAAGCCGTAAGCAAAGCCTCGGCATTTATGGTTCATGACCTGAAAACTGTCATCGCACAGTTATCTCTCCTGGTGAAGAATGCCCCGAAACACCGGAACAACCCGGCATTCATCGACGACATGATCAACACCACCGAACACGCCGTTCGCAAGATGTCCAATCTGGTGGATCATATCCGCAAGCCAGCCAATGAAGATGACAGCGAGCCCAACCCAATCAACCTGAGCCACCTTGTTGAAGATCTCGTGGCAAACCATCAGCATCGGATGCCCATTCCCCGCCTTGAAGGCCCGGATAAAGACGTTCTGGTGAGAGCTGATTCCGAACAACTCCGGAACGTTCTCGGGCATCTTATACAGAATGCCCAGGACGCAACGCCGCCAGATGGAGACATCGTCCTGAATCTCAAAACCGCCAAGGGAAGCGTGGTGCTCTTTATTCAGGATACTGGCAGCGGCATGACAGAAGAGTTCATCAACGGACAGCTCTTCAAACCCTTTGCAAGCACCAAAGGCCTCACTGGAATGGGCATAGGCGCCTATCAGGCGAGAGAATATATCCAGAAAATCGGAGGCAATATCGATGTCACCAGTGAGCCGGGAATCGGTTCCTGTTTCTCTGTTCGAATACCACTGGCGAATGACAAGGTTGCCCTGAAGGATGTTGAGGCATTGCATCCTGTTTCAGACTCTCAGGGGCCCATGCAAAGCGCCAATTAATTGCCCTCGCTCCAGAGAAAATCAAACCAGCATTGCAAAGTGTCAATGTTCAGTTGAGAATCGGTGGTGTGGAAACATTTACAAAAAGGATTTGTAGCTGTTGTGACCAGAAGACTTTTAATTGTAGAAGATGATCCAGGCCTCCAAAGCCAGATGCGTTGGTGCTTTAGCGAGGACCTCGACGTTTCGGTGGCGACAGACCGTGAGGCGGCTCTCACCTGCCTGAGACGTGAAGAGCCCGAGGTTATTACGCTTGATCTCGGCCTCCCGCCTGACCCCGGTGGAGCCAGCGAGGGATTCAGGCTGCTGGAAGATATTCTCCAATTGGCTCCCATGACCAAGGTCATCGTTGTAACCGGTCGCGAAGACAAAGAAAACGCGGTGAAAGCCATTGGAATGGGAGCATCAGACTTCTATCAGAAACCTCTGGATGCCGATATTCTTACCTTCGTGGTCAATCGCGCGTTCAGACTTGCAGAGCTGGAGCGGGAAAATCGTGAGCTCGCCTTGCAGGGAGATGGCGCCAATATACGGGGCATAGTAGCCTCCAGCCCCCAAATGCTGTCCGTTTGCAGGACGCTGGAAAAAGTGGCCCCTACCGATGTAACTACACTCATCACAGGTGAGACAGGCACTGGTAAGGAATTGTTGGCCCGTGCCCTCCATGATCTTAGCCACCGTTCAGAGAAACCCTTTGCTGCAATAAACTGTGCCGCTATCCCTGAAAACCTCTTGGAAAGCGAGCTTTTCGGTTTTGAGAAAGGTTCGTTTACCGGCGCTACCCAATCGAAAAAGGGCAAAATTGAGAGCGCCAATGGAGGAACCCTGTTTCTTGACGAAATCGGCGATATGCCTATGGCACTGCAGGCGAAATTGCTGCGATTTTTGCAGGAGCGAGTTGTTGACCGCGTTGGCTCTGTGAACCCTGTGCCGGTAGATGTCCGTGTAGTCTGCGCAACCCACCGGGACGTGAGACAGCTCATTGAAAGCGGGGATTTCCGGGAAGACCTCTACTACCGAATCAGCGAGATTACACTTGATGTGCCCGCGGTCCGTGAGCGAGACGGAGATGCTCTGGTTATTGCCCAGTCCTTGCTGAAGTCACTGGGGAAACAAATGGATCGCCCGAACCTTTCCTTCAGCGAAGATGCGGTAAATGCCATCAGCTCGTACTCCTGGCCAGGCAATGTTCGTGAGATGATCAACAAGGTGAAAAGAGCCACCATCATGGCTGACTGCAAACGAGTCACTGCTGAAGACCTTGAACTTCCCTGCGAAGAAAATGTCAGCAATTTACAGTTGAACCTCAGGCAAGTAAGAGAAACGGCAGAACGGCAGGCGATAATTCAGGCTCTGAGAACCAGCAACTTCAATATGGCTCAAGCCTCCAGGCTTCTGGGCGTAACTCGCCCCACTCTATACAACCTGACCGACAAATACCGAATAGAAACCTCTAACGATACCTCCAAAGCCTGAGAAAAGAAGACCAAGAAATGAAGGACTCGAACAACAAAGGATTAAGGGCAATGAAAGCTACTTCCCCATTTAGCGCGACATTTATCGCTATTACCCTCGCCATCGGCCTTTCAGGATGTAGCGATAATCAGGAAGAGATGAGCCAAGAGGAAATTGAATACATCAGCCATGTGGACCAATCGCGCTTCTTCCAGCGGCAGGGTGAATTGCGTTCCAGTACACAAGAGGCCAGGAGCGCTATAGAGCTTCAGCCAGAGCGACCTGCCCCCTACTTCATTATATTGAATAACCTCCTTACAGCGGGTGATGCGGTTAATGCCGAACGCCAACTCGGGTATCTTCTGGAGAGCATTCCGGAAGAGTCGAAAACCGAGGCGGTAGAGAATCAGGCAGCGCTGTTGAGAGCCGAGGCGAACTTGATGCAGGGAGAACTGGACGACGCCCTCAATGCACTGAGCGGCCTTGGCTCACTGGATCGCGTTCAGGCTCAGAAAGCTCAAATAATCAAAGGCCGGATCTTGCTTGCATCAGGCCGGCCCGACGAAGCCCAAAAAGCGTTCGAAGAAGCCCAGAACATCTCCTCCTCCGTTGAAGCCATGGTGGGCCTATCTAAAACAGCAATGCAGCGGGGCCAGGTTGAGCAGGCACAGGAATACATCACTCAAGCCGAGGAAATTGATCAGAACGCCTCCGAACTCTGGCTTTGGAAAGCGCAACTTGCTGAGCAATCAGAAAACTGGGGCGATGCAGAGGAAGCCTATATTCGGGCGCTGGAAGAAATAGGTCGCTACGACATCATGACCTTTCGCAAGTACGAAACCATGTCGGCGCTGATCCGGGCCCTGCGTGAACAAGGGAAATCCTCTGAAGCCTTCGTCTATGAGGAAATTCTGGCCAAATCCGCTCCCGGAACAATCAAGAGCAACCTAAAGGCAGCGCAGTCGGCCTATGAAGAGGGCGATCTTGAAGAGGCCGCCCGCTTCCTAGAAGAAATTCGCGCGCAGGCGCCTGGAAACGAACAAGCTGCAACCATGCTTGGTCTCGTAAGGTTCAAGCAAGGACGCGTCAAGGAAGCAGAACAGTTGTTGGCGCCCGTAGCAGAGCTTGGAGACTCCGAGCTGGCAAGCAAACTTGTAGCCGCATCCCGTCTTCAACTTAGAGACCCTCAAGGCGCCCAGCAGGTTCTGGAAAACCTGGAATCCGCAGACACCGATCCTTCAGTGCTTGCAATGGTGGGGATTGCTTCGCTGTCAACTGGAGACCTTGAAACTGGAGAGGCGCTCCTCGAAAAGTCACTGAGCCTTGCGCCTGAAAACCAGAACCTTCGTCTCCGTTATGTCCGCTATCTTCTGGCGAGAAACCAGACTGACAAAGCCTTTGAACAACTAGGCATTCTCAGCGAACAAAACCCTGATTCCACACCGGTAAAATCTTTGCGTGTTCAGGCCCACCTGGTCTCGGGAGAACGGCAGAAAGCCATTGAGGTGGCCAACCAATGGCTTTCTGAAAACCCCGATGACATCACGGCCATAATGACTAGAGGCGAGATCGCGGCACAGGAAGGCAATTATGAAGAAGCCGCCCAATTATTCGAAAAAGCCTCAAGCCTCGACGACGATAATCCAGCGCCAAGAGTCGCTCTCGGCCGCCTGGCACTCTCCCAAGACAAGCCTGAAGCGGCAAAACAGCAGTTCCGGCAGGCTGCCAATTTAAGCCCCGATAATATGCAGGCGCTTCAAGGGTTGGCGGCGACTCATACTGCCGATGAGTTAAAGCCCGAAATGGAAAAGCTTGTTCAAGATCACCCTGAAGCAACCGCACCCAGATTGATACTTCTGGAAATTGCGTTGACCAGCGGCGACCACACTCGGGCGGATGAACTGGCAGCGATCCTTCTGGAACGTGATTCCGAAAATAATCCGGCTCCGGCAGAATCAGCCGTCGCCAACATCTACAACGGCGTTGGAGCCAAACTTCGTCGTGGAGGAAACCTTGAGCAAGCAGACACCGTGCTGGAACGTGGGCGCGTTCTTTTTCCGGAAAACGAAAGCATTGCACTCCAGTCTGCATCGGTAGCATTCAGCCAAAATCAGGAGGACGAAGCGCGCAGAATTCTGCAGGAAGTCAAACAGGCCCATGACCAATCTCCGGCTCCTTACATCGTTGAAGCCCAGTATTTTGATAATCTTAGCCAGCATCAACAAGCAGCCGAGATGTATGAGCTAGCAATACAGAAAGGCGCCGGCGCCGACATAAAGCTGGCTCTCTTACGGTCGACAAGACAGACGGGCCAGACCGACGAAGCCAGTAAAATGGCAGAGCAGTTTCTAGCCCAACACCCGAAACATCAGGGGCTGCTATTGACCACGGCAATGATGAACCAGGAAGGCGGAGACACAGCCGGCGCAATCGAAGCCTATGAAGCGTTGCTGGAACAGAACCCCCAAAACGCCGTTGCCCTGAACAATCTGGCTTGGCTTTACTTCGAGCAGAATGATGACAGAGCCACGGAGCTTGCCCGCAAAGCTTACGAACTGTTACCGGATAACGCCGCGATTGCCGATACCTATGGCTGGATTCTGTTCAAGTCGGGGGATATGAAAGCCAGCCTCCCAATATTGGAGAAGGCCCATCAACTGGCTCCCGAATCACAGGAAATCGGCCTGCACCTGGCAGAGGCCTATCGCGAGGCAGGGATGAACGATCAAGCAAAGGCCATACTGGAGAAATACAACACGGCTGAGGCAGGATAAGACCACCGCCGTGTTTAATACCACACAGGCCCCCGGGGCGAGGGCTTGTGTGGCTATTTAGACACGCTTGTAGAGAGGACATCGGCCAACCAACGATGCCCTTCCCGATTGAAATGGCCTTCATTTGGATGGAAAAGAGACTCGGGATTCTCCTCGGAGTTCAGCCAACGCCCCACGTCCACCACTTTTACACCCTCGCTATCTAGTTTTTCTGTCAAAACAGATGAAAGCGTTTTTTGATAAGTTCGGGGAATAGATCCTTCCCGGGTAATCCCCTGCCCGGGAAGCAATACAACTTGCAAATCAACGCCCTCATCCTCCAGCATGGATTTTCCCTCTCGGATTATAGCCATGAACAAATCAACTTGTTCCTGGGTGCTGGCCAGCAAGTGCTCTCTCAAAGCGCCCGAATCAATTCCTACCCACTGGTTAACAATCCTGCCAATCTCGAAGTCCTCTACCCACACCTGCCAGCGCTGATAAGGCTGATGCCCCGCGAGAATTTCCGACCGCACACTCATCTTTCTGAACGCGGAGGGCTTCGGTTCCAAAGGCACCGGAACATTCTCTAGCACAAGCCGCCCACTTGGCTCTAGCGTATAATATGGCTTGCCATGGGCCGCCTGAAGCGGAAACGGTTTTCCATTATCGAGAAGATCGTTGCCAAGATAGACCACCCAGATCAATTCCTTTGGCCGGTAATCCGTGAGTTTTTCCAGTAGCAGGAGTTGCTGATCATTGGAATAACCAGGAATCCCGGCGTTCAGATAGATTTGTTCCGATGATTGATTCAGTAACTCGGTGAAAACCTCATCGTCATCTACTCCGAGCCCGAAGGTGAAGCTGTCGCCCAGGAACATAATTGAGTTCGGGCGCGCGAAATCAAGATCATCACCTCGGAAACCGAGAGAGTTTACGCGGTAACTGACGTCAAAATCGTGATGAACATGCCGTCCCTGCCATCCAGGTGCCAGCTTCCATCCTAATCGCGAATCATAAAGGATGAATCCTTTATCCATCTGGCCGGCAGGGTCAATGGATGGCCGAACCAGGCCTAGCGCGATTTCTACAACAACCAGCGCCAACAGCACACCAAAGAAAGCCGAAACGAGGGCAAAAATCCTTTTACGACCACGCGAAGCGTCTGACATAACACCTTCCTAATTCGTAACGAAACAACCACTACATCCGTTTGTTACATCACTTGTGTAGTGTCCATTTTATTTACAGTTGGGGTTAAGAAACCTGACATGTCGATACTAACCCCCTGTTTATAAATAGGTAATTCGAATCGGCGCGGCCTTTGCTTGTTACCTAGATAGACCACACCACTAATGTCTGATAGCCGACATTATGTGCAATAGCAGTAGAAATAGACAGGAGAGTAAGATGTTGAAACATGGACTGGCCACAAAAATTGCCGCATTCGGTCTCATGGGAGCTTCAATGACGCTGTCAGCCAACCCCATCACAGTAAACGACTACGATGGAAACAGTGGCTACATCGGCGCCGATGCCACAGGCACAAACGGAACCTACTACGGCGACGTAGTTGGTAACGACTCCGATTTTGATATTTCATCCATGGTCGTTAACCAGAACGGCACTCAGTTTGACTTCACTATTAACACCGCCTTCGCGGGAAAGTCAGGGAATTTGTTCAATAATCTGACTGTAGGGGGAACCGGCATTGGTTACGGTGACCTCTTCCTGGCTAATAACTGGAACCCGAACGGCAACTCGCCCTATCTTCAGGACGACGCAGCTACCGGGACAGACTGGACCTGGGGCCTGATTCTCAACGACCGCTTTGATAACAACGGCGGCACGGTATCTCTCGCCAGACTTCCTGGCAGCAACCTGGATTCAGCCCTGCTGAGCGATGACCTGATGAGCGGGAATCCCGGACAATACTCTGAATGGCGTTATGGACAGGAAGTCATTGTCGACACAAGTACCAGCGCACGCGAAAACGGCGATGTTGAGCTAATATTCAGCGAGGGCGGTCTTGGAAGCTGGTCCCTGGGCCAGAACCAACTCAATATTAGTTTTGACCTCGGCCAGACAGACCTTCTCAATGGCGACACCCTGGCCTTCCACTGGGGCATGACCTGTGCGAACGATGTTATTGAAGGCGAAGTTGACCTCAAGAAAGTGCCGGAGCCTGGCACAATCGGCCTCGCGAGCCTGGCGCTGGTAGCCATGTTCATCATGCGTCGCCGCTCTAAATCAGCTTAAAGGCTGGCAGTCAAAGCAGTGAATCGTCGGAGAGGCCGTAAAGGCCTCTCCGACACAAGAAGAGGCCCCACGAGTAGTAGTTAGAAAAGAGTATAAATAAACGGTGCAAACGCCGATCCCTGCGAAAAAACAATCAACCCGCCCAGCAGAACCAGTGTTGCAAATAGCGGCACCATCCAGTACTTCTTGCGAGCCCGGATAAACAAAAAGAAATCCCGGAATAATTCCATCATCAGAACGGCACCTCCAGACTCGTTGATTCAGCGCTCTCACGGCGATAGGTCTGTGCCGATGAGTCAAACTTCTTGGGTATTGGATCCTTACCGATCAAACGCATGATGAACCCCATTGGCACAACCATCAGGAAGTACACTGCCCCTAACAGCAATACTGAGTTAAAGCGCCCCAGCGGAACCGCCACCCACATCAAGAACCGATAAACGGGTTTCAGCCCCGCAGGAAAGGCCACAGCCACCGCCAACACCCCTGCCCCCGCTACCCAAGGCCAGACCAACCGTTCAAGGCCAAAGAGCCATGGCAAGACCGCATAGAACAGAAGCGGCAACAGTACCGCCAAACCAATTCCAAACTTCCTGAGATCAGCTCTAGAGACATCCATCAGCATCAATCCAGTTCGAATTTTTCGACATGGTCACGGAACGAATCATTATCCGGTTGGTCCGTCTTGGCCAACACAAAGTTTCCCATCACCAGGTAATCCATATCCGTTGCCATAAAACAGCGATACGCATCTTCAGGCGTGGCAACAATCGGCTCGCCCCGAACATTGAAGGAGGTATTGATGAGTACCGGGCAGCCTGTCAGCTTATTAAACACCTCCAACAAACGCCGGTAGCGCGGTGACCCCCCTTCGCCGACGGTCTGCAGCCGGGCACTGAAATCGACATGGGTCACAGCGGGAATCTGAGAGCGATGAACGGCTAACTGATCCAAACCCCTTACTGGCTCTGCACCAGCCTCAAAACGCCTTTCTGAGGCCACTGGCGCAGTGGTCAGCATGTAGGGGCTGGTATGATCACAATCAAACCAGCCAGCCACCTCCTCCTGTAGCACCGACGGAGCGAACGGCCGGAAGGATTCCCGGAACTTGATCTTGAGGTTCATAACCTCCTGCATATCCTGCCGTCTGGGGTCCCCCAGGATAGACCGGTGCCCCAGGGCACGGGGACCAAACTCCATGCGCCCCTGGAACCACCCAATAACCTTGCCTTCAGATATCAGCGACGCCACCCTGTCAAAAAGCTCGGTTTCCTCAAGACGGACAGCAACACCAGAAAACGAATCGATGGCCGACTGGGTTTCCTGATCGCCATAGTCCGGCCCCAAATAGGCACCACTCATGCCGTCCGGCTCAATGATGTTACGCCGCTGCCCAAAATACAGGTACCAGGCCGCCCAGGCGGCCCCGGGCGCGCCGCCTGCATCACCAGCCGCAGGCTGAATCCACACATTCCGGAACCCACTTTCACGAATCACTTCACTGTTGGCCACACAATTAAGTGCCACACCACCAGCCAGACAAAGATTGTCCAGCCCCGTCTCCCGATGCAGACTTCGGGTAAGGGCCAACACGCACTCATTAGTCACCTGCTGAATGGAGGCCGCGATATCCATGTGCTTGTCTGTCAACTCATCCGACTCAGGATCCCTCGCCGGCAGTCCAAACAACGACTCAAAGGCCGAAGAAATCATCCGCAAACCAGTACAATACTCGAAATACTCCATATTCAGCCGAAACGAGCCATCCGGCTTGATATCAATCAGCTGTTCCTTGATCAGATCTGTGTAGGCCGGCTTTCCGTAGGGCGCCAGGCCCATTACCTTGTACTCTCCGGAATTGACCTTAAAGCCCAGATAGTAGGTAAACGCCGAGTACAAAAGCCCAAGGGAATGAGGGAAATCTATTTCCCACAGGGGCCGCAGCTCATTTTTATCACCAACCCATGCCGACGTTGTAGCCCACTCCCCTACGCCGTCCAAACACAGCACCGCCGCTTTCTCATAGGGAGAAGGAAAAAAAGCGGAAGCCGCATGGGACTGATGGTGAGCGGAGAACAGAAGGGGCGGCAGTTCGGTGATCCTCAACCCAGATAGCTCTGAAAGCTGATGGCGAAGCTCTTTCTTCAGATACAGCTTTTCCTTGAGCCAGACAGGCATAGCCTTCAAAAAGGAACCCAGACCTTTCGGCGCAAAACTCAGATAGGTTTCCAGTAAGCGCTCGAATTTCAGAAGAGGCTTGTCGTAAAAAACGACCGCTTCAACCTGATCCAGGGTAATGCCGGCATGCTCAAGGCAATAACGAACCGCATGGGCGGGGAAGCCAGGGTCGTGCTTCTTTCGCGTGAAACGCTCCTCCTGAGCTGCAGCAATCAACTTTCCGTTGCAGATCAACGCAGCAGCGGCATCATGGTAGTAGGCGGAAATGCCGACGATATAGCGCAGTGAACTTGAAGAGCCATCCATAGATTTACGAACCCTGTTCCTTCATTGTGCAGATAGGCAGACTGTAAAAAATACCGACTTCTACCAAATAGAACACAATTCCTGCCAACAAAAAACGGGATGCGGCGAAAACCGCATCCCGTTTTTCAGATTATCCGCCTCTTACAATCAAGGCAAATAAACACAGGCTCCGAAAAATCAGCTCTTTACGCGCTTGCGCATGCCAAGGCCCAGCAAGCCCAGGCCCAGCAGAGCCAAGGTTCCCGGCTCCGGAACAGTGTAGGAACCTTCTACAATGTCGTTGGCACAGGTCATGGTCCAGCGGAGGCCGATTTCTTGGTTGGTTGCATTGGCAAGACCCAGGTCGCTCAATGCAATCTGAAAACTCAGGTTAGTTTTGCCCGGATCGGTAATTACCACTCCAGCAGCACCTTCCTTCGTTCCTCCACTCAAGTAACCTACTTCCTGGTTTGGGCGATACTCAAAGCCAGTAGGAGCAAGAGCGTCAGACATCAGCAATGTTGCATCGGACAACCCAACAAGATCACCCACACTTGCAGCCGCACCGCCAGCGTAATCGGCGTAATCAGCAGAATCACCACCCGAGGTCCGATCGCTACTCGCTAAAACGGCGTAGTCCCAACCGTTCTTCGCGGAATCGTAAACGTCGTCACTATAGTTTGGCGCTGTTCCGTCCGGAGTCCAGCCGTCAACATCGATAAACAGGTCGCCATACTGGTAGCTGTTACCCACCTCGTTGAAGTAGGTCGTTACTGACACATACAGGTAGTCTTCATCCTGTTTTACATCCATGCCGAAAACTTCGAACGGGCCTCCCCCAATTATATCAGGGTTGGACGACCCGGCAGGATATCCCGCACCCCAGAATGCTTCACTACCGGTATCCTCAATTGTATATGCAGCAGCCCCACTCGCCATTCCAATGGTCAGCAAGGAAGTTGCAATCGCTTTGCTCAAGAGTTTCATAGCGCTTAGTCCTTTGTTTGCTCAATAAAGCTTTTCGTACAGCTCCACGAAGTATTTTAAAAGCAAACAGCGGACCACAACTGAATAAAAGTTCTATAACAGCCACTTACCGTACGCCAAAGACCTAACAAGCAACAGCACATCGTAAAGAATGTCGACACTTCGAAAGATTCCGATGCACCGAACTTGCGCTCCAATCACCCTTAAATGATTAGGACATAAAACCCGTACCAACATGACCAAACGTTTCAATAAATCGTTGGCGAAGTTCCGAAACCACATCAATACTCATCAATCAGATACCTACAAGAGAGCGAGGTACCACATGAATAACTACACGATCATTATAGCCCTGGCATGCACTCTTGCTCTCTCAGGTTGCCAAAGTTGGCAAACCCGAGACATACAGGATCTCCCTCCTACAGCATCATTGCCTGAAACACGGACTCAAGGTGAGGTGCAGATTCGCTACTGGTACGACCTCTCTGGTGCATACCTGACAACACTCACAGAACACCCGTCATACCCTGATTCACCTGACGAGATTGACACGCTGACTTCTCTTGAATTGCCAGAGAGCAAAGGATTTAACTATGGAGCGATGGTTCAAGGGCTTATCTCCCCTCCTGAAACGGGCCTTTATCAATTCTTCGTTTCTGGAGACGACCAAACAGAGTTCTGGCTAGGCACATCTGACCAACCCGAAAGCGCTCAAGCCATAGCAGTGGTTCCTGGATGGACGGATAGCCGTAACTACAGCAAATACGATTCCCAGAAATCTGGACTGATTGAGCTCGACGAGGGTCAGTTTTACTATTTCCAGGTGCGCTACAAAGAGGGTATAGGAGAAAGCCACTTTTCTGTTGCGTGGCAAGGCCCTGGCCTTCAGCAGCAAGTCATCTCCGGCTCAGCGCTCTACAGCTTGTCCAGCGAACGATACCCAGATGACGAAACTTCGGCAAATTCGTTCGCGCGAGGCTATGCAGTTGGTTATTTCGATGCCCAACAAAACCTCAATTACAATCCAATGTACCCGCCTCTGGATAAAGACAACGACGGTTTGTACGACAACTGGGAAACTTTCTACGGACTCAGCAACAGCGCCCCAGGCGACGCAACTTCTGATTCCGACGACGACCTCATGACAGCAACCGATGAATTCTTCGCAGGCACCGCCCCCAACAGCACAGACTCAGATGGCGATGGTATTCCAGATGGTGTGGAGTTTGCCTTCAGCCTGAATCCTACCGACCCTTCTGACGCAGTTGACGATTTTGACGGGGATGGGGCAACGAACCTTGAAGAGTACCAAGCAGGGACGAACATGAATGATGCCGAAGATGTCCCATCAGCAGATCCTGTTTATGTTGCGGGCTTTACTGGCCAGTATTTTTCCGGACGCAATTTCGATCAGCAAACATTAGTTCGCAACGATCAATCAATTAACTATTGGTGGGGCACCCGCCGACCCACCGAGGAAATGCCAGTTGATGATTTTAGCATCCGATGGACCGGATTCTTTCAACCCCCTCATAGTTCTGGCAGCCAAGCTTACGAATTCCACCTAGCAACAGATGATGGCGCAAGACTGTACTTGGGAAACGAGTTGGCTATTGATAGATGGGTGCTCAAAGGAGCGACCACAGATGTGGCCAAAACCACGTTATCCGCAGAGGAAACTCTGCCAATTACCGTAGAGTATTTCGAGGCTACACAAGTAGCGAGTGCTAAATTGCTGATTATAGAATCCGAATCCGGCTCCTTGCTCCAACAATCAGAGGTAATCACCTCCATCGACCCCGCCGTAAGTGCCGATCTGGACACAGACGGAGATTCACTACCGGATACATGGGAGTTGACCTACGGTACCTCCCCCATGCTGCCTGATGCCGATCAAGTTCTGAACGACAGAGACATCACAACATTGGAGGCGTACACCTCTAACCTGAACCCTCGCACACTGGAACCGCTGTCCGGAGCAGCCCCAACGACACCGACATCTACTGACTCTGATTCCACAACACAAAGCCAGTCAATTCAACTGTCGTGGACTGCACCAGGCACCCGCACCGATGGTTCATCGATCGCTCTTAGCGAAATTGACCATTACGAAATCGCCTACGGCCAAGACCCTGGTGATCTAAACACTACTGTTCGGGTAGAAGGTGGAGAGGACTTCTATCGCTTTAACGGTCTTGCATCTGGCATATGGTATTTCAGCATTCGAGTGCATGACACCAACGGACTGGTAAGCCAGTATTCTGAGCCAGTAGACGTAGTAGTGGAGTAAGTCGCCAACAAAGACCGAATGCAGCTCAAAGCATTCAGTCCCGCTACCCTTTGCTCTAGGCAATCACAGCCCCCTAGGGTATATTTCGAGGATGCCACACCTTGTAGACCCAAGGTAGCGGGCACGGATGCTAGTGGGTTTGGATATAGGGAGCTGTATGCCTCCAAGTAGTGTTAACAACATCAAAATCCTGATCGGCTCTCTGCCTCTCCTGATTATCGCCCTGTATTCAGAATGGAAGAACTACTTCGACCTGTGGATGGACTCCTATATTTACAGGCATGGTTTTCTCGTCTTTGCAGGAACCCTGTTTCTATTATACCAGCGTCGTCAACGGTTAAATGGGCTCCGCACCACTCTATCCTCGGCAGGCCTTATCGCTTTGATTGCTCTCAGTTTTATGCTTTTGGTCGCTCACGCGGGCAACATAAAGCTGGCTCGCATGCTGCTCCTGCCTTTCCTTATCATTGCTTGGGGGACCAGCATCTGGGGTAAGTCGTTTTTCACAACCGCAGGGCCTCCGATAGTTCTCATTCTATTCGCCGCTCCCTTCTGGGATGACCTCTCGCCCATACTCCAGTGGATCACAGTAGCCGTAGACGAGCGGCTGCTCGCAACCTTGTCGATTCCTGCAACGATTGAAGAGTTCTACATTACGATTCCGAGCGGTGTATTCCATGTTGCACATGGCTGCAGCGGTATTCGATATCTAATGGTCGGCCTTTACCTGGGTGCATTCTATTCCGTGCTCACTGAAAGCCGGCCAAAACAAACCATGCTACTTATACTGGTTGCGGGCTTCCTGGCGCTACTCACGAATTGGATTCGGGTTGCCTGGATCATCGCAGCTGGCCATTACACCAATATGGAATCATCCCTGGTCGATGACCATGAAATGTTTGGTTGGATTGTGTTTGTCGTCGTGACCCTGATCCCTTTCTTTGTTTTTACCCACTACCTTGATAAACGTCATACTCCCAAACGCTCCGGCACCAGTCACGGCTCCGCCGATAGCCAAAAACAGACGAAGCGAAGTCTTCCCGCATTTATTATCGCTTCACTGCCCCTATTGGCCATACCACTGATCTTAACGAGCCAGAATTACCTCTCTGCGTCTCGGGCGGATAACTGGAAACCGGATCTTCCACAAGTCCAGTCAGATACATGGAAAGGCCCTTTGCAATACGCCGAATTCTGGAAGCCTAACTTCGTAGCGCCAGACATCCATCATTCCGGGGTATATGTTTCAAATGAATTGTCGAAAATTCAGACGGATTTTTTTGGGTATAAGAATCAGGCACAAGGCAAGGAGCTCATCTATTACCAGAATCGGGTTTTCGATAAAGATCTATGGGCAGTTACAGCGAAAACGGTGATAGATCTGCCTGAAGAAAACCCATGGGGAGTGGAACACGCGAATCAGCTATCGCTTGAGTCTATTAACCACCGAGAGTTGGCAACAGTCTGGTATTGGTATGAAGTAGGTGGCGAGTTCACCACATCACCAACCAAAGTACAGCTACTCGCCGGTCTTGGAAAGTTCACCGGTGATACCAGGTCCGGGATCTGGATTTTATCCACTAAATGCGGCACAGAAAATTCGCCAGAATGCGGGTCAATTTCAAAACAAGCACTTAAGTCATTATTAAAGGCACTACGCTTGAATTAATCGGCATGAATCCCAGCCATCTCTTCACTAAAGCAGGACAAGATGGTTGCAACATCTTGCTCAGTCACTCCCTCGTGACATGGCAACGTAAGGAGCCTGGAGGAAAACTCCCTGGCGGCCGGGAAGCCTCTTTTTCCAGATAGCGTGAGGTATTTACTGACTCCCTCAATCTCCGGTAACGGCTTTCCATAAAACACACTGCCGGCGATACCCACCTCATTAAGTCGGGCCACCAAACGATCACGAATACGTCGATCAGGAGCAAGCAACGCGTAACGCAGTGACGGATTAGCCAGATCTTCCTTATCCGAGTGCAACGCTCGGATACGAATCCAATCATACCGATCCAGAAAACTTAGTTTCGCATCATACACCCCCTGCAATGAGCCACCCTGTCGATATTGGTCAATACCAGCAGCTATAAGCTTGCTCGGAACATCAAGACGAGAAATATCATCCAGCAAATGCAATCGGGTCTCGCCCAGATGCAGGAACGGAAGTTTTTCCATCAGGGCATAAGGCAATCGTGATAACAAAAAATTAAATACTAACCGCCTCAAATACCAGGCATGGTTGATTTTAAGAGGTAGCACAGGATAGTCGTGCAGGGCGGACGAAAACCACGACTCATGATCCTTCCTAATCAATAGTGCTCCACCGCCCATAAGGTTAATGGGCTTGCCGCGTCCAAAACTAAGAACCACCAAATCTGCCTCTTCGCTTGCCTTTTCAATGCTTCTTGGAGGGAAGCACTGAGCAGAGTCTTCAATAAGAAGCAGGCCTTTCTTTCGTGCAAGGTCCGCCAAAGGCCCCAGCCGTTCTGCAAGACCCAGAAAGCCCACCGCAATAATGGCCACAGCATTATCCGTTATAGCAGCCTCGGCACCCTCAATATCCATGAACGGTGCCCTGTGATCAGCAAGATCTACCAGTACCGGTATTGCGCCCTGAGCAACAACAGCAGCCACTAAGTCAGGGCATCCGTAGGCCGGAACCAAAACTTCAGGTGAATCAACACCAGGATGGTCGGCAATAGCCAACCTCACTGCCAACGAAAGCGCCTCGGTGCCTGACCGCATGAATTCATGAACATACTGGCCTTCCCAGGGCAAAACAGCGTCCACCTGCGCTGGCAACGGTACCTTGCTGCCTACCGGCCTCAGTTTACCAAAACGCACAAGTCAGCCCCTTATCGCTGGGACGGAGTCCAAACCGTCATCCTCCGCCCCCTCAGAAAATCGACCGTTGCCCGTGCAATCGCCAGGTTCACCTGCACAAAGAAATAGGGAATCTTCACAAGCGTGCGATCCTGGAGCTCAGGCCTGAGGTGGCCGGCAATTACCACGCCGTAAAACAGCAACTGCCCCAATAGCGCAAGCGCGTAAATGCCCCCTTTCGCAGCCAGCACAAACGATGTCACCAATAGCAGAGCCTGAAACCAGGGCACAGCCCAGCGCATCAACTTATGCCCAAACACCTGGAAGGCAAACCAGCCAAAGCGGAACGGATTAAGCACCTCCGCGTGCCGGCTGAGCGCAGTCAGGCCCCGGATAATGGTGCGGATCTTCCGTTGGTACTCCTTGGAGGCATCCGCCACATCCTGATAAAAACCAAGAACGTCCGGCGCAGTGACAGCCACCATCCCCTTTCGGGCGCTATTAAGGGCTGTATTGAAATCGCTGGGGGAGCAGATATCCCAGTCCTGATCACACACTTCCCGCCGCGCAGCAAAGAAGGAACCACTCAGGCCAACCAGACCCGCCCGTTCGCTTTCAACGCCCCGTAACCACATCTCGTACCGTACATAGGCACCCTCACCCACCACCGAACCATCCCGGCTGACAAAACGGTCTTCACTGGAAACCGCGCCAACAATGGGGTCATTGAAATAGCGCACCATCTTCTCAATGGCATCCTCGGGAATGGAGGTCGCCACATCTGAGAAGACCAGGATGTCACCGGTTGCCTTGCGGATAGCCTGCAACTGGGCATACTCCTTACCCTTGCGCTCCCCGGCACGGGCTAGCAGCACACCTTTATCTGCATACTCACCGACAATACCATCGGTGCCATCAGTGGACGCATCCGAGGCAATAATCAGTTCCAGATCGGGATAGGTAAGCTGGAGGCAATTCTCGATTTTTTCCCGAATGCGAGCTTCCTCATTGTGGGCAGTCACAATCAGGGAAACGCGGCGGGGAGACTGAGGATCAGCGTGCTGCTCTGTGGCACCAGTACGCCGGGGAGTGAGACGCAGAAGCAAAGGATAAAGAAAATAACTGAATAAAACGCCAAAAACTGAAATCCAGAACAAGCCCTTCAGCATTACAATCCGTCCCTGTGACCCTGATGATGACTTTTGTGACCGCGGCTGGCATAAATTGAGTACCAACAGACTATACATCCGAGGCCAAATCAAAACCACCAGAAGGAACAACCGCGGAGCAAACTTACCAGCGCAGAAAATAGGCCAGGCCTCTCG
The DNA here is from genome assembly GCF_056857715.1 of Marinobacter sp. L-13. Taxonomy (NCBI): domain Bacteria; kingdom Pseudomonadati; phylum Pseudomonadota; class Gammaproteobacteria; order Pseudomonadales; family Marinobacteraceae; genus Marinobacter; species Marinobacter sp. L-13. The sequence goes on along the minus strand of NZ_JBSXNQ010000063.1, from coordinate 64,164 downwards.
AGTTGCCGTAACCTTTTTAATTTATGGATAATAACGACTTGGTTAACAAATAGGATGACCTAAAGCTAGCTCTCGCTTTCAAGGATAGCAGTAGCTTCTCTCTCGCCAAGGAAAAATCACCTCTTGACAAAGCTGCCGATCCCCAGTCGCAATAAACTCTCGCTTGCGCCTTTGAAACAGCAGCCGGAAACGACTCTAAAAAATCGGGGTGGGAGCTGCAAAAATGGTTTATCACATTGATATTGTCAATAAACGTTCTGTCCAGAAATTTTGTGCTGAGGCTATTCCCGCCTCCAACTACATAAAACAACACTTGACGAACCTTGACAACAATGCCGCCATAAGCGGCTCTTAGCCATAGATCAACATCCTCAGCAGTAGTGAGGCTCTCATTAAAGCCCCCACATGCATCGAAATTTTCCTTGGGAATAAAAACACCAGGAGTTCCGAAATAGGGATCACTGAAAACAAGCGGAAAATCGATAATTTCTAACTCAGGCTGTTGAGTGGGCTTGTCCCATTGACGGCACATCTCCGGAGTGAGTTCAGTAACCGCCATCCAGTCAGTTACGCAATACTTCGCCCCAGGATTTGATCCCATGGCACATACCTGCTGCCTCAACTTATCCGGATGCCAAAAATCATCTGCATCAAGGAACGCAAGCACCTCACCATCGGACACACGGCTACCGTGATTCCTTGCCGCAGCAGCGCCCATGTTTGACTGCCTGATCAAGCTAACACTGTAACGTGAGAGGATGTCTTTTAGATCATCGGTAGACCCGTCATCGATAACAACAACCTCGAAGTTGCTATAGGTTTGTCGCATAACCGAATCAAGAGCTCTGCCAATCGTTCCTGCAGAGTTGTAAGCGGGAATAATCACGCTAACCAAGGGATTTTTCATTAGCTCCCACCTTATTCGAAATGAAACATCAATTTCGGAAAACTATACAGTCGCCGAACTTCTGTACAAACAATAAATCTTCATGCAATTTCATCAACAATCTCGAAAAACCTGGGCTTGATACGATCAGACGAAAATTCCAAACTCTTTAAAAACGCAGCTTCACGTACTGCATCTAAGTCAACATTACCAGCTGCCAATTTTCTCAGAACCCCAACGAGTTCATCAATATTGCCGGATTGATAAAGAAAACCATTAACGTTGTCATCAATAAATGACGCTGGGCCGCCAATGTCCGACGCGATCACAATGGCACAACCGTGCATTGCCTCGATGACGGCACCTCCCAATCCCTCAAAGCTCGTTGCAGTGTGCAAAAACACCTGACATTGACTATAAACCGTTGAGACATCCTCAACATGCCCCAAAAACCGGACACATTTTTCTAGACGATTCACATGAATAAATTCATTTATTTCGTCACTATAATTCAACGACGTTATGTCTGGATCAACAGAACCGCAAAACGTAATAGAACAATCAAACCCCTCGTCCCAGAGCAATTTCACAGCCTTCAATGCATCAAGTTGTCCCTTCTGCTTACAGATTCGACCAACATGCAGAATAGACACCTTTTTCGATAAAGAACCACCTCGAAAACGCCGGGATTCATCGCTACTAAAATAAAAAGGAGACGGAAGAACATGCGTTCTTCCGACTGGAAATCGGTATTCTTTCTCATACTCCAACCTAAGTGGAGTCGAAACGAAAAAAAAAGCATCTATTTCGCTTATTGCCCTAGAGAAATTAACATCAAAAAAATCAAGGCTTCTGAAATAACAGATTATTCTAGCATTGCAATCTCGAGTGGCTTTCCAAATATTCGCATCAAAGTTAGAATTCATTATGACAAGATCAATTGACTCTGACTGAACGAGACCCTTAACCCTGCGTTGAACGAGTATATCGTTAAGATAGTCAACAAACACCACAGCCCGCTCAAATATTTTCTTTGGAAAATATTTTTTTAGCGACCCAGAGTGAAATTTTTCTATCCTTTGTGCTTTCTGAGAATAACTAGAGAAAGACCATAACCTCCTCATTGCGATATCGCCACGACCTAAAACTCCGCGATGCGAATAATTCTTTCGAAAAAGGCAGATAAAGTTATGCTTTTTGTTGCCATCGATTAACTCCAATATCCTGGCAACCGAGCCTCCGAAGCTTTGGGCTTGGTCATATATCAAGATATTCATGGCAACCTCCGGATGAAACATCGCTTCATGTTTTAAAACCAACAACAGGCAAAAGAACATCTATGCAAAACTATTATTCTACTGAGCAACTGTCTTCGAGCCTGCTGACAAAAGTTTCGCAAACGGCTCTGATTTCTCTGCAAGTTCAGAATAGGTCCCTTCGTCTAAAACACGACCTTTATCAAAGAGTATTATATTGTTAGCGTTTTCTACCGTTGTTAGCCTATGAGCAACCATGACTATAGTTTTCGAGCTAGCCAGCTTTTGAATATCGTTCAATATATTATGCTCTGTAATATTATCCAGCGCACTGGTAGCTTCATCAAATATGATGACTTTAGGATCTTTATAAAGCGCCCTGGCAATACCTATACGCTGTTTCTGACCTCCGCTCAGCTTGGCACCTCGCTCACCCACCTCAAAATCGTAGCCACCCTCACAGCTCATAATGAAATCGTGAATGTTCGCCATCTTGGCGGCCCTAATGAGCATTTCTTCGTCTACACATTCTTCCATCTCGCCGAAAGCGATATTCGATCTAAATGAGCCATCAAGCAGGAATATATCCTGTGCAACATACCCAATCTGGGATCTCCAGCTCCTGAGATTTGATCTGCTCAACGCACAGTTTTTAACTGAGATATCCCCTTTTGTAGGAGTCAGAAGGCCCAGTAATAGATCTACACAAGTGCTCTTTCCTGCACCGGAAGTGCCGACAAAGGCTGTTATCTCGCATTTTTTTATCTCGAAACTACAGTCGCTGAGAGCAAACTCTTCAGAGTTAGGGTAATGATAATAAACATTATTAAATGAAATGCTGTCTACTGAGATTGGCTCATTTCCCAGCTCGTATAGTGACTTCTTATAGAGCTCGCTTCGCTCCAAATCCTCCGCCAACTTGGATACCACCATTCCGTTGGCCTTAATTGAGGAATAAGACTTATATATTGTTTGAACTGCAGGCAAAAGCTTATACCCTGCCATTGCGTAGAGGCTGACTATGCTTAAAGCACTGGCCGTTGAGCCAGCAGTAACAATAATAAAAATTGACAACCCAAGAATTGCGGAAAATATGATCGTTTCCACCACAAAGCGAGGTAGATCCCCTGCTAATACAATATAGGCAGCCGAGCTTAGACTTCTTACCGTCAAGTCGTTAAGTTCATCTTTGTAGTAATCTTCGTTCCCTCTTAACTTCACCTCTTTAATTCCACCCAAGCTTTCATTTAACAACTTAAGCTTCATCCTATTTATATCATATATTTTCTCGCCATGATCTACGACCTTCCCCCGTATTATTTTGAATATAATGAAGTATATAATCAAAACCAAACCCACCGCGACCAGCGCGACCACTATATCCACAATCAACAATGCTACGACTATCAAAAAACATATAAAAAATTGAGAAACAATATGCAATATTGGCTGCACGACCATATAAATCATGCGCGGAATTTCTTGTGTAATCTGAGAGGTGAGCTTACTACTGTTATTCAATGCAAAAAACGAGTAATCATTATCCATGTAGCTGTTAAATATTCTTCTTTGGACGTGAGCTCCCATGCTCATTGATGCCCTTAACAAAGCCCAAATGCTTAATCCCGATACAAAATTAGCAAACAATACCAGTATCGCCACCCCACCCGCATAGAAAATCAAGAACTCACGATCACTTTTAGCTCCGATAAAATCGTAAGCGGAAGATAATAGCGAGTTGGTACTTATGATGGACGGATCGGTTAGCATTTGAATGAAAGGGGGGATTGCCGCCACACTCAAAACCTGGGCCACCGCCGCCATCAAGAAAACTGCTTGGAGCCAAAGCAACTTTGCTCTATTGCGCTCTCCAATGAGCTGCATCAAATTTTTAAAGAAAATCATAAAACCCCTTAGCAAGATTCGGCATTAAAAATTTGACACTTGATCAATTAACGTTACCCAAACTATAACTGAGACGAAGCACTTGTAGGTCTGCCGAAAATTTTAATACCGCCCTGCTTCTAGCGTTTGCCGCATGCTCATTGTAAATACTCATATTTTTCCCATAATAAATAATCTTTTGCGCCAAGCCCTCATGATCCCCAGGTCTTATATATGCTCCGGTTTGATTGGGTACAGTAGTTTCCCTAAGACCCTGAAGGTCCGAAACAATTAACGGCAAACCACAAGCCATCATCTCCACACTCGACATCGTAAAGGAATCCCAGCCCGTTGACGCTATCACGCCGAGGAAGGCCGATTGCATCAACGCTGGTACATCCTCCCGATATCCGGCAAAGGTTACGTGATCTCGCGTCACTGAGTCAGAGATCAAGGCCTCATATGGAACACTTTGTGAACCCTTATTTCCGCAAATCAAAAGATGAAACGGTTCTATCGCGTTCAGCTTCCTCAGAGTATTCATAGCCTCTATGAGTACTCGCACCCCCTTGCGCTCTTCCATGTGCCCAGAGTAAAAAATAATCTTCCTGTCCCTCGGGATACCCAACTGATCATGAGCGTACTTGCTACCTGCATCCGGCTTATAAATATCGGTATCGACCCCCAAAGGCACCACGCGAGTCCGCTCCTTCGGTACCCCCCTGCCCTGTACAGCGGTGAGCCTCATTGCCTCTGACTCAAAGATGAACAAATCCGGGGCGGAGCGTCTTCGTAGGTACCACTCCAATCGCTTGGCAAAAAGCTTGAATCCGTGATTCAGGCCACTCATGCTGCCGCCCCAATACGAAATAAATCTTGATATCCCAAGCTTACGCGCGCGATTTACGACAGGGGTCGGATATGGCATATCGAAAGCAAGAATGGTATCGATAGGAAAAGTCCGATGAATTTCCTCTAACTTTAACGCATCTTTTCTCTCATAATATCCCAGTTCAAATATATTATTCTCTGGAGAAAACACCTTGGGATACGACCATAAAATCCTATCAAAAGGATAACCAGACAACAGAGCCGCTTGTTCAAAAACTCTTTCCAGTGCACCTATCGCATATCCGGTATGTTGTTCACAGTGCAGCATTATAAGGATATGCCTTTCGCTCATGACATCTTCACCCACAACCTCATCATTCGAACCGAGCGCTTTATTTGAAGCATATTGAAGAAAACATCACGCTTTGCGCTGTCTTTAGTTGAAATGGCCGCAAGCGGAAGCGCAATAAGAGATCGTGTGATTGTTATCAGAGCATTTTTCAACGGATATATTGGTCGCCCCAAAATTCTTTTGGTGGAGAAGTAATCCGCAATTCTCAGAGAGGAGCTGGCTCCGTCCACAAATTTTTTCTCGATATTATCCGTTGTGTACTCGTCGGGCTTTAACCTGTGACCAACGGCGGCATCCGGAAAATAGACAACATTCGCCCCTTGCTCTATGAGTCGCCTATATATAACGGTTTCCTCCCCTGCTGCCAGGGACGTACCTTGCCGCCCAAGCATCTCATCGAAACCACCCAGTGATTCAAGCGTGGCTTTCTTACAACAGAAGTTCTTACCAAAAAACTCATGGTGGATATCGGTTACCGAGAAAGCGACATCGCCGTAGTCAAGGTGAACAAAGAACGAACCGTAGCGCTCATCAAACCACCAGGGCCTGCTTCTATCCCATTTAATTTCAATACGACTGAAAATGCAGTCTGCCTCAGTCGAACCAATCTCCCTCAAATAGCTCCCGATCCAATGGCTCGGAATGTCCGCATCGTCGTCTGTAAACAGGAGGTAAGCGCCGCGTGCAGCTCGAACACCATGATTGCGTGCGTAAGAAAGCCCCTGCTTCTCCTCGAAACAGTATTCTACAGGTACTTGAGAAACTCCCAGAGCTTGTTCAACCACAGCAGCGGTATGGTCATTGGAATTATTATCTATAACCAAAACCTCCACAGTCGTTGGGTCAGCAACGTCGCACCGCCCTAGTTGTTCGAGCGTTGTTGCGAGTGAATCAGCATTATTGTAAGTGCAGAGAATGACACTCAGAATGGGCGCGTTACTCATAGAGATGGATACCGGTATTTTTCATCACGGGGCTGGTCAACAAATGTCCCTGGGGATAGACGATGTTTCCCATATTAACGATGACCCAATCCGTTTGGGAGACAACTATAATTGGCCGGATAGAGAGCGTTCGTGCGCTCCTTGAAAGGTAGGTCGACATGCACACAACATCCTTGTCGGTTAGACGGAGTGCCATTATGCACCAGCTATCGCGGCGTTAAAAGCAAGCTGGCGAATCAACTCCATAAAGCTTTAGAATGGCAACAGCACGTGTGGGTGGCAAAACCCCAGCGTTCATGACAATACACGGACGGCTAGATCGCGACCATTGGAGAGGCCTTAAGCATGGCGTTACTCAGGCGATTTTTGAAAACTGGCGCTTTGACTTTTCTGGCAGTTTACGGTTGGCTGCGAATCAGGCTTTTAAGCCAGCCGACACTTCTTATCCTGACCTATCACAGAGTCCTTCCCGCCGGCTCAGCGGAGAGGGCTTCGGAACAACCAGGGATGATAATCACGCCTGAGGCGCTAGAAAAACATATCCAACTAGTTCGAAAGCTAGGAGCAAAGCCAGTTCATCTGACGGATTGGATTGAAAATGACAAACAGGGCCAACGGCTCCCCAAGCTATGCGTTGCATTCACATTTGACGATGGCTGGCGAGACAACTATCAACACGCCTTCCCTGTGCTTAAAGAACAGAAGATACCGGCTACGATTTTTCTGGTAACAAAGATGATTGGTTCTCAGGGAATCTTCTGGCCCGAGCAAGTGCTCAGGCTACTCACCTCAATGGCGATCCCCGCTGAAAGCTCCTCATTTGACTGGCTTCGGCCGCACCTTCCTGCCTCCTGTCGCACTGGAGATCGTCCCTTATCAGTTCTTGAAGCAGATGCGGTAATCGTTAGTCTCAAAAAGCTCGATGATGAGACGATCATCACTGCGCTGAATAATCTCTACTTAAACCATCCCGAATTTGCACCGGCCAAAAATAGCAGATCCATTTTGAATCAGAAGGAACTATCAGAGATGTCAAAGGATGGCTTGGTCGCGTACGGCGCGCACACCCGCCGCCACTTCCGTCTTAACCGGCTAAAAAGTAAAGAGGATCTTCACGAGGAAATCGTCGTCTGCCTCGAAGATCTTCAATCGCTTACCTCCGCTTGCGTTCCTGTGTTCTGTTACCCAAATGGTGACATCACAAACAATGGAGAATCGCTGGTTTCAGATCATTACGACGCTGCATGCACTACGAAAACTGGCTGGAACACCCGCGGTTGCAACCCTCTTGACCTACACCGGTTCAATTTGCACGACGGTAACAGCGGGAGCAACCTGGCGTTACTGGCAACCATTGGGCGCGGGCTGTTATGAACTCCAAGAATTCAAAACTGGTCGTCACTCATGTGGTGTCTGGTGATTTATGGGCCGGCGCTGAAAGCCAGGTTTATAACCTATGCCGGGCACTAGCGACGTCAAAAGAAATCTTTGTCACAGCTATCGTGTTCAATCCTGGGATTCTATACGACAAGTTGCGAGAACTTGGCATTCCGGTGACACTCGCGGACGAGAGCAAACTAGGCCCCATCGCCATTTGCCGCACAATTGCAGCACACTGCAAAGTGCATGGGAGCAAGATCGTCCACACCCACGGCTTCAAAGAGAACGTACTTGGTATTCTTGGAAAAGAACTCGCGCAGGTCCCATTCTCTGTGCGCACGGTCCATGGCAACCCAGAAACTCAATTCAAATTCACGCACCCCCAAAAGTGGTTAGTACATAAACTAGATGTCCTACTGGGGCGCTTCCGCCAACAGGCAGTGATTGCCGTTTCTAGTCAACTCGAAGAAAAGCTACACAGCATGTTTCCGGGCAAGGTGTACAAAATTTTCAATTTTATTGATGTAGAGAGTGTTCGACACCAATGGCCAAAATCCCCAGGAAAAGACAGGATCGAGCCTCAAATCGGCATTGTTGGCAGGCTCGTTCCAGTTAAACGTGTGGATCTATTTATAAAAACCGTTGCATTGCTGCGGGAACAAGACATCCCCTGTAGAGGGCTGATAATTGGCGATGGTCCGTTGTTGGGAGATCTAAGGCGACTTTCAGACTCTCTAGAAGTATCACATAGTGTTGAATTCAAGGGTTTTATAAATCCAGCTGTCTCAGAAATCAGGAATCTGGATCTCCTTGTAATGCCATCTGATCATGAAGGCCTCCCTATGACTCTTTTAGAATCTATGACCATTGGAGTGCCAATCGTGGCACACAATACCGGTGGGATACCGGATATTCTCAACGGTAACAGTTGCGGCTGGCTTGTTGATAACCATTCACCTGAGGGTTACGCAGCGGCTATAAAAAATGCACTTGAGTTGAGGGACCATAGCGTACGAAAAGCGGAGACGGCATATATTAAGGTCAAGCAAGACTTCGACACTGTGGTGAATAAGCGGCATTACCAAAATCTCTATTTTAAGTTGGCTGCACGCCGCCCCCAGATTATCGCCAACCATAATTGACTGCGACTTGACAAGATGCAGTACTCGTCTAGAAGTTGCTCGACCAAAGCCCGAAAATCACTGCAGAAAATAAGAGTCCGACCTCCAAATTCATTTTACAACTAAGTCTTATGTGGTACATACTCGACAGCAGGTCAACCCGAAGGCCTTTGAAATGGACTCAGTTGGAGGCGGGCCACCGATCTGAGTGTGTCGGGGCCAGCACCTGATTTGGTGTTCGAGTTCAGGGAATAATCCTTAATTGACTGTTATTTTTTGAGGGGGACTGGGTTGCGCCTTTGACTCCGAGCCTTCATCAGTATTTAAGAGTGTGGACTCAGAAATTGTGAAATCATCTAACAACCAATCCGTTCTACTTGAGTATTCACCGTTCGCCCACCCCATCAAATATCCGTGAGCCCAGCCGTTAGGGCCACCACTCGGGATTGGCAGATTTGCACTGCGATCTTCATGGTACTTGGTAAATTCCCTTTCATCTTCCCACCTACGCCAGAGCTCGATTACACCATCGGATGTTTCCTGTTGGGAAGAGGCCTTAACATGAATCACAATCTTCATCCACCTGCCCTGGTCCTCCGGCACTTCAATAAATTGCTTATCGTCCCACTGGGGACCTGCAATTTGATATGATCCTTCACTGTAACTGTAGGCTATTACACTTCCACCTTTGCCGTTTGAAAGGATGTTCCAGAAAACTGATGGGCCATCACCTTTAGACGAATACGCGTCCATCCACAAGGCAAAAAACTTGTTATTAGTTGGAAGGGACGTGGGGTGGTTAAAGTTTTTTGGTACTCTCAGCCAGTAACTAAACCATAGCTCAGGGTAACTATCCCCGAGAGAGAATCTCTGTTCCGACCACGGTTCGCCTGCCGGATAATAAAACAGAAGGCTGTGCGCACCCGTTTTTGCGGTCCACTGAGAATCATCGGGGGCGGGGGTAAATGTCTCGCCATTGTTAAAGACTTCGCGATCTTGGGTAACAACTGCAGTCCGGTTGTTCCCTAACCATTGGAACCCAAGCCCATTAGTAGTAGACATGTCGCCGCTTTCGAACGAGTCGTGCAAAAGTGGCTCTGCGTGCACGGCGGCAGGCCCCATACTAATGGTTACGATTGCTAGAATTTTGGCCGCGCAGAACGAAAATTTAACCATAACCCTGACCTCAAGTAACGTCGTCTACAGAGAGCATAACGTATTTCACAAAAACTTTCATTCCCCAAGGCGGCCGATTTTTTCAATCCAGTCGTCCCCGGTATGACGATTACCTGGCACGGACATTCCTTGTTCTCGACACTGTTTTAACCAACTATACAGAGTCACATCGGAGATGCCTTCCTCTGCGGCCACCGACACCACACTTCGGTTCTGCGGAGGCAACAGCTTTTTCAACACTGCGGCTTTACGTTCTTCGGAATACCGTGGCATGAATGCTCCCATGCCGCCCCCGATTGGTTAAATTCAGGCGCATTCGCAAACTGGACAGCTACGCTGACACATAGGCGGGCTATCGTTCGTAGTATAGTCTAAATATCGATGCAAACCTTCCAAAAAGGTAAAAGTAGGATGCAACCAACTTATAAAAAAAGTCTTTAGCACCCAAAAACCCAAACTTCTTCAGAACAACCGCAGCAAGAAAAGAAAATAAAAACAAAAAAGAAAAAAACAAAAAACAAAAACTATAAGTAAAAAAGAAGTAAATAATAAAAATATGAAAAATAATAAAAACAAAAGACGAAATTGCAACCTTAGATTTAAAAAACCTATCAAGTCCCTCAACGTCCGAGATTCCATGCCAAGATTCTCGTCGAACAAAATCGAGTACACTGTCCGGGTATCCAAGATGATATACTTTCAGCTTAGGGTCTGACTTTAATGTTGCACCGTGCGCCATAGCGCGTTGGCAAAAATCATAATCCTCACCCGAGATTAACTCCTCGTCAAAGCCTCCGACTTTATTAAAAAGCATCCTAGTCAGTATCATATGCCCCGAACCGAGATGGGTGTTCCTAGTATCACCTTCAATCCCCTTATACCAAGACAGAAAGGGTTGCGGCAAATCCGGAGGCACGCAGCAATGTGATCCTGTAATCAAGATCTTTTCCTCGAGCAAAAATTTAATTCTTGTTGCTAGCTGCTCACCCCAATCATCACCCAAAATAACGTCTGCATCTATAAATACTAATAGTTTTCCTTCAGAATAGAACGCACCCTCATTACGAACACCACCAACAGTATTCGCACTGCTTTGATGCAATCGAACATCTAATTTTTTCAGAATTTCGAAACTAGAGTCCGTCGACATGTTGTCGACTACAATTATCTCATAGGAAAAACAACCAATTACAGCCTGTTCTTTTATTTTTTCGATTACAATAGATATAAACTTTTCCTCATTAAAACAAGGAACAACAAACGATACCAAAACGTCACCATTCATACCTCACCCATAAATACGAAATTATCCAAAAATCAAAAACAAGTAAAATAAAAATAAACCATAAAATAAATTTAAATAACGATTATTTTTTTGCAGCATTAAATAAAGCTACAACCATAGCAACATGGATCCATAGAAATGGGTAGTATCCAACCGTTACAAACTGCCCAGCCACTATAAAACCAATCAAGGAATAATTGAACCCCGACGCAAGCGAAACCTCCGTTGACAGCTTCTCGTCTTTTTCTTTTGACAAGGCTCTCATTATGGAAAAAGCGTATATCATTATGGCAACATAGAGACCCAGCCCCATAAATCCTGAGTCAGTTCCAACCTGTATAAAAATGTTGTGCGGAAGCTGTGCACTTCCATAGAGCATGTCACCTGGATAATGCAGCTCATAATATGGAATAAAATTAAAATACCCCACACCCAGAACTGGATGATCAAGCATCATCTGCCAACCATTTTTCCAGTATAAAAGCCGCTGCTCGGATGTTTTGTCCTCTCCTGCCACAGCGAACCGCAGTTTTTGCTCTTCGGGAAGAAAGGTCCAAAAAAGCCACACAAAGAGAGCAATAGTGATAATAGTTTTAGGTCGAAATATCTTTTTGGAGTATCTAATTGTGAGTTGAATAGCAAGTGCAAGCTGACTGCCCCGGGAGCTCGCACCCAAGATTACAGCCCAAGCTGTTACAGGCATCGCCAGACACACTAAGTAGATCCATTTGGAAAGATATGGCTTCAGAAATAGTGATAGCGCCATGGCAATAGGCCAATACACCACCATCTGGATGGCCAGTTCGCCAGAATTTTGAAAGAAGCCGGGCGGCCCCATCAATCCCCAATCAGTGAAGCTGAACCCCCTCTTGGCCCACGTAATGGCTAACGAAAGGGATATCTTGAAAGACGCGACAAGAAATATACCTAAAAATATTAAGAACCGCTCCCTGGTATTTACAATAAAAATAATTAAGAAATATATTATAACCCATGTATAAATATTACTGAGCTTTCCATATGACACAGAAGGCCAGTATGCGGATACCGAAGAGATAACAGTAACCAAAAGAAATAGGACTATTAACTTATTAGCCGGTGAGCGTACCCACTTTACACTTTTATCAAAAAAAGCCCCAACCATCGCACCCAAAATACTAAGCTGTGTCCATGGCAGTATATCCAACTCAGGCATGATGGATTGGGGTCGCACATACTCAAAAAACAGGTACGCACAGATCATCCAAAAGGCAAAGCTCTCGGATTTAAAGTATCCCCACAATTTACTGGGTTTTAGAGAAAAAAGGTCTTCATCGGTGAACTGTTTAGTTTTTGGCACACAACCCCCGCACCGACGAAATCACAAACGCTTCACACCGCTCAAAGTACTGAGGACTGCAATTGTAAGGGTCGTGAAGATATGGAAAAGGTTCCGGGCAACAAAGACCGGCCAACACAATCTTATGTTCCGCCCCAATCTGCTGTTGAAACTTCTTTACATGCTTGGGCTCCATAACCACGATGAGATCGTCAGGCCTGAAGGGGAATTCATCCACTCGCTTCGTCTGGTGAGAATCCAGATCAAGATTCATTTGCCTGCCATACTGAACCGCTCTTGGATCAGCCGGGAACCCAACGCCGCAATCAAGACCGCAGGAATCCGCGTCTAAGCCTAGCCTTCGGGCATAATATTCGGCAAGCGGACTGCGACAGATATTGCCACTGCAAATAAACACTACTCGCTGGCCCACCCCCGGTGTCACGCCCTGGTAACGCCGGTAGGCTCCCAGTGTTGCGAGAAGCCAATACCAAAGATACCGCAGCAACCCCTTTTTGGATCCGTAACGGTCATATATTATGCTTTTCAGTTTTAACTTACTGTTTTTTAGCACGCGAAAGCTACCAGAGCGAATCGTTCCTTAATGCCCCACACCCGTTACAATGAACTACGGCAAGTGGCCAACAACTTATAAGGCATAGATATCATGGAAGAAAGGGTTCTAGTTCTCGACGGAAACCAGCGTGCCGCGCTTGCAGCGGTCCGGTCATTGGGATCTCGAGGACTCTGGGTTAGTGTGGGCGAAAGCACCGATACCTCCTTGTCTGGCTGTTCCAGATACTGCCGGGCTAATGAATACTACCATGACCCCTACGACTCACCCAGGCAGTTTTTCGACGACGTTTGCCGCCTGATACTCAAAAACAAAATAACATTTCTACTTCCGATAACCGAGGCGACGACCTATGCCGTGCTCCGTTACAAATCGGAGTTGCCGGAATCGGTCACGTTACCTTTTCCTGAATCAGATCAGGTTGAGATGATCGCCAACAAAAACCGACTCTTTGAGCTTGCCCTCAGAAAAGGGGTTCCGGTGCCCGAGAGTGTTTTCTGCAAAACTCGCGAGGCAGGGATAGAAGCGCTTGAGTCCGTTGCCCGCTATCCAGTCGTGCTGAAACCATCCAAGTCACGCATTTTACATGATAATTGCATCGAACCAACCAGTGTGATGGTCGTCTACTCTCAGGATGAGGCATTGAGCGCCCTGGAGAGCCATTCATTCTTCGAGCACCCGTTTACGATACAAAGTTTCGTCGAAGGCAAAGGACGGGGAATATTTGCCCTATACGACCGAGGCAAGCCGATCTGCTTTTTTGCCCACCGACGACTACGAGAGAAGCCCCCGGAGGGTGGGGTCAGCGTACTATGCGAGTCCGCTCCCGTCCCTGACAACCTGAAGGAATATGCCCAAATCCTCCTTGATGCGGCCTGCTGGCACGGAGTTGCCATGGTAGAGTTCCGTGTTACACCCGATGGTACGCCTTACCTGATGGAGATCAACCCGAGATTCTGGGGCTCTCTACAGCTAGCCATCGACTCTGGTGTCGATTTCCCCTACTGGCTCTATCAGGTTACCACTGGTAAAGTGCTAAACCACCTCCCCCCCCAAAGGCTCCGGCGTGTACGCTGGGTGCTTGGTGATCTGGATAGACTATATCTAGTGCTCAAATCTCCCCTAAATAATTACTCCTTGTGGAGAAAGCTCATAGAAATCATTAGGTTCATTAAACCAAATACAAAAACCAGACACGAGGTAAATCGAGTGAATGATTTTCGCCCATTCATCCACGAGATAAAACAATACATAAAATCCCTTGGCTCCGGGGGTTAACTACTGATCTACTAAAAAATTCAGTTCGACTCACCTGATTCACATTGAGTGCGTGAAAAGCCCAATGCGAAGGGGTTTTAATATTTCTTTAAAAACCCTTAGATATTACATTTAACCAATCTTAGTTTTCCTGATTTCTCTCTCGTGATTTCGTTCACAACCTTAACGTCAAATATTATGTCACCCGAGATATCCCTCTTGAGGTTAGCTATCAATAACTCCCTAACCTCGTCATTCCATTTAGAATTCGGGATAATGCGAACGATAATTCTATTCTGAGCTTCCTGGACTACTTGAAACTGACTAAATGCATTTGTCTTCGATTGGATACCCTCAAAAACGTAAATTACTGCTTCCGGATGCACCCTTTTTCCAGAAGGCAACTCGATAACGTCGTAGGCACGACCATGAATTGAGTCAATAACCGGGAAGCATCGGCCACACACACAGGCATCATTAGATAATGTTGCATAGTCGCCGAGCCGATAACGAATTAAAGGCGTTGAATAATTGAAGAAATCAGTGACCAGGATCTCACCCGCGCCCGACCCATCGTCTTCAATCTCGAGATAGAGATTATCTGACATGACATGCATGGCACCATGCTCACACTCGTGAGCAATAGAACCAACCTCGCCACAACCGTATTCATTGAATACCGGCACCCCAAATGCCCGAGAGATTACTTCCCTTGAACCAGGTGTCAATATCTCTGAAGTTGTTATAACAGATTTCAATGATCGAATAGCTGGAAGATTATTTTCAATTAAAAATCGCGCAAAAATTTCAATTACACTAACATATCCATAAATATACCCCGGCTTAAATTCATTTGCTTGGTTGTAGTATTCCAGCAATGAATCATCCGTTAGATCAAATGCAGACACTCGTTTTCGGTTCGCAACCAGGTCAGTCAGCCCAGCCTTAAATTTACCTAGCCTCGAGTGTGGAACACCCCAAAACCGCAGCTGCGGTTCGCCAATTTTTATATTAGCCCATTCATACGCTCTGGCTGTAGCACAACGTTCACGGGCTAAAGCCAATGGATTCTTATAGAGCTTTACGGGTTGACCGGTCGAGCCACCAGTAGTTTTACTGGATCTGAAGTACTTACCCCGACTGCCTGACATATCCTGAAGGCTATTTATTAAATCAGACTTAGTTACGGTAGGGAGTTTCTCAAACGCCTCAAAGCTTCGCACTTCCTCTGGATCTATTCCTGCTTTTGAGTAAAGCTCTCTGTAAAATTTTGAGGATCTGAATGCATAATTCACCAATGCCGTAAGCTTTTCGAGCTGATAGCTTCGTAAGCTCTCGACACTCATCCACTGGTTGACCCTGTACCGCCCCACCATCAAAGCTATGGGCTCTCCCTTCATCAACGTGACTGGATAAAAAATCAGATTTTTTGAGAGGTTCCTATCCACGACGTTTCCCTTCCCGCAACGTAAAGCCTTTAAGGATGCTCGATATTAAAGCTAATAGTGTTCGAAGTTCGCCAAGTGTCCACCTGTGGATCACGGCTGATCTCCGAGAATCATACTCGAAGAGCCTTTATTCCCTGAATCTACCCTTCAGGTATTCGACCCAGGAGCAGTACTGGTAGACATCCGCTCTTTTATCTGGAAACGTAAAGCGCGGTAACGAATATCGCATCTTCACGAGCATCAAAGGTGTAACATACCCAGGAACAGCAGAAACAGCAGCCCTGAAGCCCGCCTCCGAAGCCACTTTGGCATCACGCTCACTGAAATCACCGGCTCGCCCCACCGGATAACAAAATACATCACTGGGATTACTCAGTTCATGACGAATCTTTTCCCTGGACATAACAATCTCTTCCCTCGCCTCCTCTGCGCCAAGCTGGGACAGAATGTGATGGGTAAGGCCATGGGCACCAAAACTCACACCCTTCCGTTCAAGCTCTCTTGCCCGTTCCCACCCCAGTGCGAGGTATGGCGAAGGCGGTGCAACAGGTAGTTCAAGCCCGAGTTTTTCTGCAAGGTCGCTCAGGAAGGCGCTGGTTTCGGCCTTGTGTCGCGATGAACTGGACTTCATCAGCTCGCGGATGTCGTGGCCGGCGCGTTGTTTCTCTGCGGAGGACCTCAGAGGCAGATGGCCCGTGCCGTTCTGGGTATCCAGAACCAGAGTCTCATTATCGGATTGTTCCAGCAGGTAGGATACCTGCGCATCCCAGGGCCAGCTTTTGCCGTCCATGAAGTCTGTAATCAGAAAACAGGTAAACGGGCACTGGTGAGCAGAGAAAACCTCATGGGCGGTTTCTACCTGGTGCAGGAAACCATCATCCAGGGTGAACGAGACTACCTTGTGCCGTTTCACTGAGGACTGATTGAACTGGTCCAGGGCCTCATCCAGATCCACAAAGGCGTAGCCCTGCTTCCTCAGCCGGGCCAGGCAATCACTGACCATCTGCGGATCATGCCCGGGCCTGGCATTCCCGGGGTTTTTGAACTGGTGCAGCATAAAAACCGGCAACAGGGGCGGAAGAAATGGGCGCACCATTCCTTCGACCAGACGGCTGGTCATTGTTCTTACCAGCAGGTCCTTGAGTACCGGGGTACCGGAGCGACTACTCATACTAACTCCTGGTAAAGCGTTTGATAGCCATGCAGCATGGCCTTCACGGAAAACGTTTGCTCGGCTTTGTTTCTTGCCTTGGTGGTCATATCCGCTTGAAGTTCTCCCTGCATCACATGGAGCACGGCATCACCGATTGCCTCGCTATCGGCGGTTGGGATCAGGATGCCGGTTTCCTCATGATCCAGGATTTCCTCCGGCCCACCACTTCGGGTGGCGATGACCGGCACGCCGGCCATCATGGCTTCAACCGTAGAGATGGAGAATCCTTCGGATGTGGACGGCAGAAGGAACGCATCCGCCTGGCACAACAGGTCCTGCACGTCGCTGCGAAAGCCCAGAAAATGAATATTGGATCCTGCTCCTCCGTCCTTAACCCTGGCTTCCAGCTCCGCGAACAGGTCCTTGCGCTGATGACCTACCACGATGAAGTGGACCTGCGGATTACGGGCGACCACACCGGGAACGGCATCGACCAGGTAGGGGTATCCTTTCGCCGGGCGAATGTTGCCAATAGAGATCACCAGTTTGGAATCGGCTGGCAATCCCAGCTCAGCTTTCAGGGCGTCGCTCTTTTGAGGGCGGAATTTATCGGGGTCGACACCATTGTAGATCAGCCTTAGCTTTTTAGTTGCCAGCGGGCTGCGGGATCCAAGTTCTTCCTGTAACCGGCGAGACACACACACTATGGCTTTGGCCCCTAGGTTAATGAGTCGGAACTTGGTGGCCAGGAAACGCTCGTTGGACGCTACGTCCACACCGCCGTGGAAGGTGGCAATCATGGGCACGCGGCAAACCAACGCGGCCAGGGCACCGTACACGTTGGAACCCAGGAGATGGGCGTGAACCAGGGAGATGCGATGCCTGCGGATCAGTCGCACGAGGGTGGCAATATAACCGAGATTGAAGCTTCCCTTGGAGTCGATTATCAATGGCTCGATGCCAATGCTTCTTACCGTATCCGCAACCCAGCCTTCTCCTCGCAACACCACGGTATGCTGGTAACGGTCTGAATCCAGACTTCGCAACAGCGTTGTGAATACCGTCTCTGCCCCGCCTGGTCCGGTGGTGTCAATCAGGTGGAGGATGTGGATGGGCGCGGCTGGCATTGGTTGTGTCACTTTCCCTGGTTAACCTTTGAAACGATAGATCAGCCGGAATAACCAGCTGCGCACGATCATAACGGTGGCCATTGGTTCTTCGTCTGTGGCTATGCGGGCCTTGTAGTTTTCGTTCTTGCCTGTGCCCGCCAGCATATCAAATACCTGAATATTGCTGTCCTCAAAGCACTGCTCAATGACATAGCCGAAGTGCAGTGTGCCAGGTGCCAGTTTTTTATGGACATTGTCCTCAAAGCCGCCCTGGATATTGTATATGCGCCCCTGGTACTCAACGTTGTATAAAACAGAGATCAGCCGATCGTCGATCCTGAGCTCGGAAAGACGGGCACGGCCTCCCTCCGCTGGCAGGCGCTCCAGGAACTTGCGCTGGAATAACATGCCCTTGTCACCCCCGAAACAGGGAGAGCCCCAACGCTGTTGGTGGAACTGGTCGAGATTGTCAAAGAAGCTGTCCTGTTCTTCGGCTGGCACATCCCGAACGGTCACGGCTCCGAGCGAGTTCAATACCTTGCGCCGGTTATAGAGCCTCAGCCGGGTATTGCTCCCCAGGGAAGCGAGGTATGCCTCGAACGACCCTGTGGTGTTGACGCTATAGGCGGTATCTTCCTCCAGCAGGCGCCATAGCCAGCGCTTGTCCCGGCATAGCTTCTGCAACAGCTGGTACTCCGTGCTGTTGACGCGGAAATCGCTGAATACGGCTTCGGTCCACTTTGTGGAGGACAGCAGTTCCAGAAGGCGGTCATAGGCATCGGAGCCCGGGGTGTCGCCAAGCAACGTATTGTACTCGGTCCTGGGGGTAGCGATGCAGCGATGGCTAGTGCCAACGCATTCCAGAGCGTGGATTGCGAAACCCTTAAAGCGGTAATGGGAAAGGTACACGCCGTTGGCACCGACAGCGCCCTCGGTGACCGATTCGAAACCTGGAGTATCACCCCAGGTCTCCCACCAGCTTTTTTGCCACGCGTCGGTCTGAAATACACTCACGGCAGGTTCCTCACAATCATCGGGCCCATGATACGGGTAAGCCAAACCGGCAACCGCTTCCAAACTGCAATCAGAAGGCGGAATTTCGGGTTATCCGGGTTCAGGCCCGGCAGCTCGCCTCCCTCTGGAAGGCAGTAATGCCAGTACAGGGGCACCGGAAAGGCACCCCACTGCTGTTTGAACCTGGCGGTACCAGCATCCCGGCTGCAGCGGCCGAAATCGAACAGTTCAAAGCCCTGCTCTACTGCCAGCTGCAGCGTTTTCCAATACATGGCCATGTTGATCCCAGTATGGTTATGCTCCCGCAGCGTCGATGCCCAAGGGATTTCCATGCGTTTACCAAAACCGGTTAAAAAGGCGCAGCCTGCGGGCTTTCCGTGAATCCGTGCCACAACCAGGGTTGCGTTGTTGCCCAGTTTTTTAAGCAGGTTGGCAAAGAAGCCCTTCCCGTACACGGGCGTACCAAGATCGCGCATGTTTCTGGCAAATACCCTGTAAAAATCGTCCAGCAATTCCACGCCGCCCACATCAATGCCGGAAACTTCCCGCTCTCCCCTACGCACTTGGGCACGGACTTTGGGTTGAAAGCTGTTCCACAAGTCGGTTGCGTCTTTCGGCAGAGGCAGCCACCAGGTTATTTTCTCCGTGCGCTTGGGCAATTCGCTGAATTCATCAGAGGTGTGGCGCAGTTCGATGTGAGCCGCGCCGCACTCCTTACGCCACTGCTCGGCCCTGTCTATTAACGCCTGTGCAAATGCCCGGTTGTCCGCCAGAACTCCGCCATAGTTGAAGTAAGGTAACGACACCATGAAATTGCCGAAGAGCCGGCTTTTTTGCTGCACCACTGGCAATGCGCCGCGGATCTGCCCTTCATGATCCAGGGCATAGAAATACTGGCAGCGATGGCGGCAGGTTTCGGTAATAAACTCCGGAATTTCCGGCGTATGCCACAGGGAGGCTGCTGGATGTCTGTGCACGTATTCCTGCACAATCCCTCGGGCATTCGGATGCTCGGATAATACCGCGATCTGGAACGGGCTTTCAGGCCGGTCCAGAACAGCCCCGGGAATAAAAGGTTGTTCCGGTTGCCAGGTTTGCGAAATAGCCGCTGTTTCGTTGAGCTGCTTTTTCAGGGCCTTCTGGAGATTCTTTAGCTCGGCGGAAATGACCTGGAGTTCGGAAATCAGTGGAGCGCAGTCCTCATCGATTTTTCTGGCTTCGCCAACCCTGCGACTCAATCGGCCTTTGGCGGCCTTGAGGGCATCGACACGATCCCTGAGCTCCGTCTGTGTTGGAGTTGCTTCCTGCATTTCCATTATCCCGCCTCTCAGACTGCAACAGCTTCAGACGGCACATCCACGTCGGAGAACACATCCGATACCGTACCGAACCGGAAGTCTCCCAACAGCCGTTCGAGCCGGCCCTTGCATTTGTCGAGGTTATTGTAGTGCCGAAATCGTGAGAAAGCGCTAACGTCGACTCGAGGCTGCCCCGGATCGATTTCCCAGGGGTGCAGATAGAATATAAAAGGCTGCCCTGCCTGATTGATCCGGCCCAGCCCCCACCGGCTTAACCAGTAAGGGTAGAGCCGGAAATAACCGCCGCCCGCAACCGGCATCCGATAGTTGCCCACCGGGCAGGTTGAGAGCGGAAACTCAAGCAAAGTGCCGCCGTTGGGGGCCTGTAACCGGTATGGCTCGTGAGGCGTACCCGGCATGCCGTAGCGATCGTGGTGCACCGGGAATATGGATGAGTCCCAGGTGAAGCCTTCCTCGCAGAGAATATCCAGTGCCCAGCGAGACTTCGCGGTTATCGAATAGCTCGCCGCGCGATAGCCAAAGACCCGCTCACCCGTTATGTCTTCCAGTATCGCTTTTGATTTTCTGGTTTCTTCACGAAAAACGTCGGGGCTCTGGTTGTAAACCAACTGATGACTGTATCCATGGCTTGCGATTTCGTGCCCCCCTTGCTGAATACGGCGGACAAGTTCCGGGGATCGCTCCGCAATCCAGCCGAGGGTGAAAAACGTGGCCCGAAGGTCTTTCTGTTCAAGTAACTCCAGAAGCTCATCCGTATTTTTCTCGGCGCGGTATTCCATCGATGGCCAGTCCTTGCGATCAATAGATTCCGCAAGTGCCGCTACCTGGAAATAATCTTCTACATCTATGGTCAGGGCGTTTCTGATCACGTCCATGTAACTCCGGAGTGTTCGAATGTGTGAATCGTCGGCTAATTTCGGGAGCGCTATTTCATCTCTACAGGAATCGATAACTCAGGCCAACCTGGATCCAATTCTCTTCGTATTCCGCAGATGGAAGATCGCTGTCACGCCTGGAATGCCCGAGGCTTGCCGTGCAGTCGAGATCCGGTGACAGGTTGTAGGTAAGCCCGACACTGGCGGACAGTAACTGGTCATCCCGCGAGTCTTCCTCGTAGCGGAGGTACTCAAAAAACCCATTGCCATTGATACTAAGCCTTGGGCGAATACTCCGGCTCACGTTAAACCTCAGCCCCAGTGCATCCTCCTGCTCAATTGTCTGAAGGTAATCGGACCGGTTGGCAAACGCTTGTAAACTCATCTGAGTGCCATCACTGAATACCTTGTTCAACCCGGCATCAATTGCCGTCACCTCAACCCCACTCTCTTCCGTTAAATCAAACGCGACATCTTCAAAACGAACCGTGAAATCCGAGGCCTGGTCCGTCAATTCTCTGGACGCCGCAATAAAAAATGATGCTGTAGGGTTAATTTCTCTGGTAAAACGCAAATTACCAATCACAGCGTCGTTGGTTTGGTCAACGCTGCCAAACGAAACCGCCTGCTCGCTGAGCCCGATGCTGCCGTTCAGTGAGGAAGTGGCCCAGATTTTGTTAAAGTTCAGATTAATGGAATCAGAGTCGGTTTCTGCTCCATTGTCCAACTCCTGTCGGTTGGATGTGGCTGACAAGCCTCCGGACAGCGTTCGGTCGAATTGGTGATTCCAGCCAAGACTGCCAATGTAACGTTCGCTGTCTTGGGTTTCCGGGTCTTCATACTCCGTGTTTTCATATTGCAAAGATGTGCTGAGCTGATCAACAGGGCCAAGGGGTAAGGTAAGAACGGGCCCGGTGCGAAAGATGTTTTTTCTGGTGCGGTTATCGGGCGTGTCATTCTCCCGGGAACTCTGTAACACTTCGCTCAGATTATCGCTTAGCTGCCAGTTCAGCCCGGGCGTAATTTCACAGTTCCCGTTAAAACCCGCTTTGGCCCTCGTTTCCGGGTCGTAAAAATCGTTCAGCCAGTAGGAATATCCGAGAGACCCGTCCAGATCAGACCGGCATCGCCCGCTTTCCCGGCTGTAGGTTACCCGAACCCGGGTTGTGGCTTCGGTTCCAGACTCTTCACGCTGGTCTTTCCCGGCGTTATCCGTCGAACGCGCAGATAGGGTGCCGGTTACACCCAGTGGTTCCGAATAAACAGAAGGGGGAAGTGCCACCAGCAGAGCTGCTGCACAAAAACCAAGCTTTTTACGCATCGTCCATGACACCGCCGAGTTATCCATTCAGAACCGCCCCCACGTATTTTTCCGAACTGAATGCCTGTGCCGCGTTTTCAACACCGGCCGCGGTCAGCTTGCCATGAGGAACAACCAGCATGGCGTAATCACAGAGATCCGTCAGTATTCGCGCGTCCGGCGACTGAGAAACAGGCGCTGTATCGATAATGATGAACCGGTCCGGATACCGCCGCCTTACTGCCTGCAGAAACTGCTTCATTCTGAAAGATGTGAAAAACTCCGATGGCGTTTCCCGGCGACTCCCGGCAGGAATCAGTCTCAACCGGGGAATACCGGTGGGGTAGAGAATCCTGCCAATTTCGTAATCAGGATCATCCAGAAAATCGGTCAAACCGGCATCTGGCATAATGTCCAATGCTGTATGCAGTGCCGGCTCGCGCAGATTGCAGTCGATTACAACCGCGGTTTTGGCCTGATCAAATGCAAATGCTGCGGCGAGATTCAGGGCAATAAACGAGGAACCAGCCCCTTCGCATGCTCCGGTGACCACCAGCGTGAAGTTGTTGCCACCTGATTTTTCAAGGAGTTTGGTCCGCAAGTTTCGAAAGTGGTTGATGAGTTTTCTGTTAGGCGATTCCGGGTAGATGATACGGCGCTCGTCCATATCATCCGTGGTCAACCTTCGGGGCTCCTGCATTCGGGAGATCTGTTTGCTGATGACGTACTTGTCGACAGCCCCTGCGCCCAATTCAAGAGAACTGGGAACCAGCATTTGGGAGTCCGAATAGTCATCAGACCAGGAGCGCCCCTGAACTGACGTTTCTGAAACCGACGTATTTGCTTCGTCGTTCTCGGGTGATCTGGATCTGCGACTACGCTCGGTATCATTCATCAGATAACTCCAAGATATCTGGCCACTGCAACACCGATATATGCACCAGCAACAATAACCGCCAATACGATCAGGGTTATGGTCGAACGCCTGTCTCTGCGCTTTTCATAGGGCGTACGTACTTGAGGAATCTGTTCAAGAACAAGCATATCAAGCTCTTCTTCGAGCTGTTCCCGGCAACGTATTCTTGGATCAACCTGCGCCCATCCAACGGCCGCGCCGAACGGAGCGGCAATACCAAGTAGCAGTCCTGCCAAAGCAAACATCTCAAATTTGGGCCCGGTAGGCGCACGAGGGTATTGCGCCGCCTCATTAATGTGGTAATTGAGCCCCTGCCCTTCGATGTCCAGATGCATGGAGACCCGGGCTTTTTCTCGACGTTTGAGCAGATCGTTGTATATTTCTTTGTTCACCGCCATGTCGCGAGTGAGGTCAGAATACTCCGCTTTGTTGGCCTGAATGCGCTCCATTCGTTTTTCTTGCTCTGCCATCAAACGGTTCAACGAACGAATCCGTGTCTCGACGCTTTCAATATCAGTGCGAGTTTGGACGAGTTGGGAACGGACATCTTGATAGATCGGGTTAGAAATGGTTTCGCCGGTATTGTTTCCGCGAACCGGCTCTTCCTGGCTTTGCGCTCTGTCTCGCTGGTTACGGAGCTCTGCCAGTTGTTCCTTGAGAATGACGATATCCGGATAGCTGTCATGATACTGGAGCCTCAGCGAGTCCAGCCGCTCTTCAAGCGCCATAATACGTTGCTGATATACGTCTTCCCCCCTGCCTTGAAGCGTGGGGCTGATACCTGCCAGCTGCTCTTCAAGAGAACCGGCTCTTGATTGCAACTCTTCAAGCTCCAGCTCAGCCAGTTCAATCTCGCTTCTTAGCCTCGCCATGCGCGAGTTGGCTTCTTCTTCGGTACCGTCGACATTCTGCGAGAGAAAGTTTTGGAGACGCTGCTCAACCTGAGCGATCTGCTGCTCATAGCTTTTTACTTGTTTATCAATGAAATCGTAGGCCGAACGGCTTTCACTACGCCGACGCTGATTGTTTTCTTCGATGAAAGCCTGGCCTAATCGCTGCGCCAACTTGAAGGACCTGAGGGGAGACTGTGACGAAAACCCAATGCTGAAGAAGTTATCCCGCCTGGGACGAACCTCCATGTTCGAGCGCAACATGGCAATCCGGCTTTCCATCTGCTCTTCCGAGAGGCTGCTAGCCTCTTGGCCAAATATGCTCGTATCTTCAGCTACTTGGACAAGAACTCGTCTGGTGCTAAGCAGTTCCTGAGCCGCGGAAGCTCGATCGCTGATTCGTGTGGCAACGGCACTTCCTTCCATTAATGGCCGGATGATATTGCTGTCGTCTACAAATATTACAACTTCCGAGTAGTATTTATAGGGCCACAGAAAGCCAGCAGCCAGGACAACGGCGCTCACGCCCAAAAACAGGAGAAAAGCGAGGCCTTTCCTGGACCTGACTTCCCTTACAGCTTCTCTTGGTAGTTGACTAAGCGGCAACGCCATAACAAGTACTCAATTAATCCATGTATCGTTGTTCTGACTTCAGCGTTTTTCCACTTCTGATCAGAAATTTCGTTCCGGAATAGTCAGTATGTCTCCTGGGCGGAGTGCGTAGTTTGTGGAGATATCCCCCCGCTCGAGGATGTCATCCAGTCTTACGGGAATAGCCACCACTTCACCATTGAGTGACCGATAAAGCATGGCGTTGTTGCCTGAAGCAAACGGTGTCAGCCCGCCCGAACCCAGAACAATATCGAGAACGGTCATGCCATCGCGGTGGGGTGTGGATGTTGGCTGCCCCACAGCGCCAGTCACTCGAACCCGGTCTGTAAATTCATGACTTCCCATCGAAGTGACAACCACGCTGACCTGAGGTTCCCGGATATACGAGGCCAGCCGCCGCTCTACCGAATCTGCCAAATGCTCAGGTGTTTCCCCACTTGCCTGAACATCACCAATGAGTGGAACTGAAATCTTTCCATCAGGCCTTACGGGGACAGAGACACTGAGATCCTGATT
The DNA here is from genome assembly GCF_056857715.1 of Marinobacter sp. L-13. Taxonomy (NCBI): domain Bacteria; kingdom Pseudomonadati; phylum Pseudomonadota; class Gammaproteobacteria; order Pseudomonadales; family Marinobacteraceae; genus Marinobacter; species Marinobacter sp. L-13. The sequence continues at coordinate 38,748 of NZ_JBSXNQ010000063.1, read as the reverse complement.
CCGCCAAACGGATACGTTCACAACGTCTGTTGCTCCGATTATGTACTCCTGAACACTTTGCTCCTGGGAGAGCGCAAGCGCTTCACGGATTTTTTCAGGTGAAGACGGAGACTGGGTAGCACAACCGCTAAGCAAAACAGCGGCAAGGAGGGCAGCAATCCAACTGACAGGCATATACTTCCGTGACATTTTAATTCCTCTTCTTACTGGGAGCCTTTCTTGAACAATACCACTTCTACTGTCTGAATTATTACCAAGAGATCAAGCAATAGACTCTGATTCTTTATATAGTAGAGGTCGTACCGCAGTTTCTCCCGGGTGTCCTCTTCGTTGTCTGCATAAGCAAAGCATAGTTGCGCCCAGCCAGTAAGACCGGGTTTTACCCGGTGCCGTTCGCTATAGAACGGAATCTTGGCAGATAACTGCTCCACAAACACCGGGCGCTCTGGTCTGGGGCCTACGAATGCCATGGACCCATTTAGTACGTTGAAGATCTGTGGCAATTCATCAATTCTGACTTTCCTGATGAATGCACCAACTTTGGTAACCCGGGCATCGTTTTTCGTCGCCCAGACAGCGCCGTTTTTCTCGGCATCGGTAATCATGGACCGGAATTTGTGAACTTTGAAAATACTATTGTTCAGGCCGACCCGTTCCTGGCTGTAGAGAACAGGTGCTTTCCAGCCGTCCTCAATTTTAATCGCAATAGCTGTGAAAATCATGAAAGGCAAACTGACGATCAACAGCGTTATTGCGGCTAAAAGATCGAGGGAACGCTTACCCACTCCGTAAACGGAGGAAACAGTAAAGCCATCGGAAAACACCAACCAGCCCCGGGTAATCATCTCCAGAGCCACCTTCCGGGATTCGCGCTCATAAAAGTTGGCACCGTCAATAATTTTGACGCCTTCAATTTTGCATTCCAGCAGGTCATCCATCGGAAGGCCTTTGCGACGATCGTCCACGGCAACCACTATTTCCCGTACAGGATGCTTCAGGATGTACTGTTGCATTGTTCCCGATAATTGGATCAGATGCTCGTCGTTCACCTCGACAGGTTCATCCGGCAACGGAACGAATCCATCAAACACGAACCCCTTCCGATTCAAGGGGCTTTCCAGATCCTCTAGTAATTGCCGGGCTCGATAGCCGGCACCCAGAACCAACACGCGGCGCCGGAAAGTATCCTTTCCAACCAGGGCGAAAAACACCACTCGAGCAATACCAAGAAGAAAGAATCCGAAAACTGAAGCCGTGCTCAAGACATTGAATGTCCCGAGATACCAGAACCAGTCGCTGACAAGAAAATACGCAAATCCACACAAAGGAATGCTGATGATAAGCCCCATTATGGTCCGCAACATCATGCCGGACATTCCTTCTTCCAGGCGTGACTGGTGAACCCCCAAAGACAGCATGACGATGAGATTGATCAGTGCAAATGCAACAGCGGACGGAAGAACAAATAAAAAGCTATCGAGGAAAAACTGCAAGTCGCCGTAAAAACGGAAAAATACGGTAGATGACAGAGCGAAACCCAGAACAATAAAGTCGATCAGGCCAAGAATGACGAAGGGAAGATGAAGGTAATGCCTAAACAATCTGACGTGGGCCACGTCGACTCCTTTTGCTGCTCACAACCATAAAACCGCATCCTTTGCGTTCTATACAGCGATTTCAGAGCAACAGTGTACTTCAATTTGGGTTTACTTCAATCGAGGGGACGTAACCTTTTCGATGCATTTCGTAATTTGTAAACAAAACTGACAGGCCGGACTTCTCCGACCTGTCAGTTGGATAACCCCTGTTTACGATTTCGCCTGCTTTCGCCTCCGCGACAGCGCGAGCCCGGTAATACCAAGGCCGAGGAGCGCCAGGGTGCCAGGCTCAGGGACAGCCACACTGCCAACGGTAACATTGTCTATACCGATGCCATCACTGGTGTTATTCATATTGAAGGAAAGCTTTTCAATAGAGCCGCTCAGCGAGAAAAAGCTCAGGTAATAAGCGTTTTCGGACAATATGTTGCCATCGGTTCCAAGAATATTTTGAATGGATTCGGTAAAAACGTCATCAATCCCGCTAACTTTGATGTCCAGGGTGCCCCACTGGTCGTTAGGGTCCGTCAGGAAAAAGCCAATGGCATTCACGCCTTCTATTGGCTTGAAGTCGAAGACTTGATGGTCAAGGCTATCCAGATATTGTTTGTTGTCAGTGTCAGTTGGCATCGGAAAGCGCCCGTAAAGGTTACCTTCCACAACCCCCAACCCTCCACCGCACGTAAAGCCTCCTTGGCTACAGGATTGGCCATACTTATCGAGGTCATTTTTGATGGTCGAGAAGTCGCCCACACTGGTATTGACTACCAGGTTTTGATAGCCGCTTTCGAGCTCCTCAAAACCTTCCGTTTGTCGACTGGAGAGCTGGTCCCAAAAGGCCTGCTCGTCACTCTGAGTGGCTCCGGGCCCGCTAACGTAATGGATGACATTGGCTTGTGCGATGGATGAAAAAGCAAATGCTGACGCAACCGAGATTCCGGCTGCCAATCGAAGGAATGAAGACATAACCATGATACTGCTCCCTGGTACTTCTTTTTTAGCGTCTTCTCCCTTTAAGCAAATTCGGGGCCGAAATTTTTAGCCCCGTAATTTCAACTAGTTAAAACACAAACAAGCCAATGAGCTTAACGTTGTGTAAAAACTCCTGACAGTTGGCCTGTCCACCCTCACTAAATTGTAAAAAGTGAAACAAAATTCTGTACTGCAGTTGCTTCCAGGCCTTGCTGATCCTTGCATAGGGCACTTATCTGGTCGCATCGCTGAGACGGGAAACGGGTAGTGAGGTTGTGGCGAAATTTATCTAACAGCAATGGCATTCCCTCGTTTCTGCGCCTGCGATGGCCAATCGGATACTCAACGGCCACTTTTTCGGTGCTGCTGCCATCGCTAAAAAATACCTGAACCGCATTGGCTATCGAACGCTTATCATCCTCCAGGTATTCCCGGGTATAGCGCTCATCTTCCACGATCTCCATTTTGTCCCGTAGGGTATCGATGATCGGGTGCGCCTCGTGAAAAGAGTCTTCATAGTGTTCTGCGATGAGAGTACCGAAAATCAGAGGAATGGCTGTCATGTACTGGAGGCAATGATCCCGGTCAGCCGCGTTTGCCAGTTTTCCGACCTTGGAGATTATGCGGATCGCGGATTCGTGGGTAGTGATGACAATTTTGTCGATTTCATCGAGCCGTTCTTTCACCTCGGGGTGAAGCGTTACTGCAGCCTCAGCAGCCGTCTGTGCGTGGAATTCGGCGGGGAAGGAAATCTTGAACAGGATGTTTTCCATGACGTAGGAGCCAAATTCCTGTGGTAAAGAAAACTGACGCTTGCCCTCAGGCTTCAGCTTTTGATCCTTGTTGGTCTTGCTGAACAGTACGTCATAGAAGCCCCACTGCGGCGCCGTTAACGCGCTGGGGATACCCATCTCTCCACGCATAGCGATATCAGCAAGCCTCACCGCCCGCGATGTGGCGTCGCCGGCAGCCCAGGATTTTCTGGAGCCTGCGTTGGGGGCATGGCGGTATGTCCTGAGCGACTGTCCGTCCACCCAGGCGTGGGACAATGCAGAGAGCATCTGCTCGCGGTTGGCCCCCATCAGTTTTGCCGAAACCGCCGCAGACGCGACTTTTACCAGTACCACGTGATCAAGCCCTACCCGGTTGAACGAGTTCTCGAGTGCCACAACGCCCTGGATTTCGTGGGCCATGATCATGGCTTCCAGAACGCTACGCATGGTTAGAGGCTCTTTGCCTTCGGCAACCTGTTTTTGCGAGAGATGGTCTGCAACGGCCAGTATGGCGCCAAGGTTGTCTGATGGGTGTCCCCACTCAGCCGCTAGCCAGGTATCGTTGTAGTCCAGCCAGCGGACGATACAGCCAATATCCCAAGCTGCCTTTACCGGATCCAGCCGGAAGGAAGTCCCTGGTACGCGGGCGCCATGGGGGACGGTTGTTCCCTCAACAATTGGGCCGAGATGTTTTATACACTCGGGGAAACGCAGCGCCAGAAGGCCGCACCCGAGAGTATCCATCAAGCAGTAGCGGGCTGTGTTCCAGGCTTCCTCGCTGGTGATCTGGTAGTTCAGAGTGTAATCCGCAATCTGCTGGATGACATTGTCGTATTCGGGGCGCTGATTCTGGTCGACATTGGTGCTCATGGTTCTGCTCCTGAAATGCTTTCCTATAAGACTAGTCTATTGTGCAAAGCCGCAATTCTTTAGAGCGTTTACAAAACAAAATCCAAACCAGGAGAATAAACCCCTAAATATTGGAGATTTAAATTCACAATTCATGTGGATGTTCAGACGCACACGGTTAGATAGTTAAGGAATGATGCACGGACACGCAAACTGTCCAAATAATTTACAGAACCCTCTCCAAACCCTAACCTCTTCTCCCTAACACACTGAAATAGCGGCACCGTCTATTTCTGGCACGAAACTCGCGTTATTTCTTTTGGAAGTGCGAATCGATCACTTCGTGCAATTCACATGGAGAATTCGAATGAACAAAACAACAGGTATTTTTGCACTACTCATAGGTATGGGATTTTCCGCTTCGACCCTTGCCTTGCCAATTCTTTCCGGTGGTGGCACCGCAAGTTGCGCTCTGGGCGATGCCTTTGGTGCTAACGCTGGCGACTCCTGCTCGCTTCAGGAAGTCGACCCCCATCCGCAATGGGCTCCAGAAAACTCACCTTATGAAGGCTCGGTTTGGGTATCTTATGCGGACACTGGATATGGTGGAGATGTTCTTGCTCCCAGAGCAGGCAGCGCCGAGAATCCCGATGGTAAACAATCAATCATGACCGTCACTGAAACATTTACCCTTGGGACCAGCGGACTTCTGGATTTCTGGATCTGGACTGACGACACTTCTGATCTGTTGCTGAATGGCGAAATGGTGAAAGCTGCCAACTTCACCCAGTCCACTTGCGCCGATGGACCCATTGGATGCGAAGTTGACGAGGGCTTTAATTTCGCTACTTCTTTGGCCGCCGGAACTTACACTCTGTCAATGGTTTCCTACCAGGTAGGCTCGGGTACCGACACAAAGTCGAACCCATTCGGCCTTTTGTATTCAGGTGAGGTCACCGAAGTGCCAGAGCCAAGCACACTCGCACTGCTAGGTTTGGGTTTGCTCGGACTTGGCGTGAAACGCCGCAAGGCCTGAATTCTCGGGTAGTTATAGAGAACCGGGGCCCGAATGCCCCGGTTTTTTTTTTACCTAAGGCACCCTAACCCAACCTCCCCTCAATACCCGCACACTGCGGGTCATAAAGGTCTTAGTTGCAGGCCTGCCCTTCGTATGGTCGACTCTATAACCAAAATCACTCCAACAAATCGTCGAGATCAACTTGAAGGGCTTTCGCAATTGCTCCAAGTACTTTTGTCGACACCGTTTTAGATCCCGCCTCGATTTGAGACACGTACGATTTTCCTATCCCAGCTTCTTTGGCAATTGATTCTTGGGTGTAGCCGCGATACTCCCTCCAGACCTTCAGCGGATGTTCATCACCTGCCAGTAGGCGCGCCACGACCGATGCGGGAATAGCCTCATCCTCTCCGGTTGAAAGGGCCGCGAGAGCTGCATCGGCGTCTTGAATGTCGCGTGCATCCTGAACCATCTCAAGCAATTCCCGATACTTCACCGTAAACCTCAAATGGAAGACTTAGCACTGATCACGAAATTATCGTTAAGTTCTTTAGAAAAACAAAACCGGAGCTTTCGAACTCCGGCTTCGAGACTTTTTAACTCATGCCCTGGCTCTTAAAAGCTATCCCCAGGCACCCTAACCCAACCCTCCATCACAACCCGCGCACTGCGGCTCATAATGGCTTTGGTTGCGGTCCACTGACCATCCACTTCCTTCGCTTCCGCCCCCACACGCAAAGTACCTGAGGGGTGACCAAAGGTCACATGGGTTCGGTCGCCACCACCTGCAGCCAGATTCACCAGGGTTCCGGGAACCGCCGATGCCGTGGCAATCGCCACTGCAGCCGTGCCCATCATAGCGTGGTGGAGCTTGCCCATGGACAGAGCACGAACCAGGACATCCACATCCCCTGCCCCGATGTTTTTGCCGCTTGATGACACGTAATCCGAAGGCTTCGCTACGAAGGCCACTTTCGGGGTGTGCTGGCGATTGGCCGCTTCTTCGATGTTCTGGATCAACCCCATCTTCACCGCGCCATGGGCCCGGATGGTTTCAAACATTGCCAGGGCTTTCGGATCGGAGTTGATGTCGTCCTGCAGCTCCGTGCCTTTGTAACCAATGTCTTCGGCGTTCACGAAGATCGTGGGGATGCCAGCATTGATCATGGTGGCTTTCAGGGTGCCTACGCCCGGCACTTCAAGGTCGTCCACCAGGTTGCCGGTGGGGAACATGGAGCCTTCGCCGTCAGCCGGGTCCATGAATTCCACCTGCACTTCGGCGGCCGGGAAGGTGACGCCGTCGAGCTCGAAATCACCGGTTTCCTGGACTTCACCGTTGGTGATGGGCACGTGGGCGACGATGGTTTTCTTGATGTTGGCCTGCCAGATGCGGACGGTGCAGGTGCCGTTCTCCGGAATCCGCTCTTTGGCAACGAAGCCGCTGTTGATGGCGAAAGCGCCTACGGCGGCGGTGAGGTTGCCGCAGTTACCGCTCCAGTCCACAAACGGCTTGTCGATGGAAACCTGGCCGAACAGGTAATCGACATCGTGATCCGGCTGAGTGGGCTCTGCCAGGATCACGGTTTTGCTGGTGCTGGAGGTGGCGCCGCCCATACCGTCGATTTGCTTCTGGTAGGGGTCGGGGCTGCCGATCACCCGCAATAACAGTTTGTCCCGGGCTTCGCCCGGGCTCTGGCAGGCTTCCGGCAAATCCTTCAGCCGGAAGAACACGCCTTTGCTGGTGCCGCCACGCATGTACGTGGCGGGGATTTTTATTTGTGGCTTGTGTGTCATGCCGCACCTTCCGATTGCAGGAAATCCTCAGCAAACCGCTGCAACACCCCACCAGCGCTGTAGATAGACACTTCTTCAGCGGTGTCCAGGCGGCAGACGACCGGAATGCGCTCGGTGCTGCCGTTCTTCCGATGAATGACCAGCGTGAGCTCTGCGCGAGGCGCAGGGGTGCCCTCCACGTCGTAGGTTTCGGTGCCGTCGATGCCAAGGGTCTTGCGAGTGGTGCCTTCCTCGAACTGCAGGGGCATCACGCCCATTCCGATCAGGTTGGTGCGGTGAATCCGCTCGAAGCCTTCGGCCACGATGGCTTCTACGCCTGCCAGTGCTACGCCCTTGGCGGCCCAGTCACGGGAGGAGCCCTGCCCGTAGTCGGCACCGGCGATGATGATCAGCGGCTGCTTGCGCTCCATGTAGGTTTCGATGGCTTCCCACATGCGGACCACTTTGCCCTCCGGCTCGATGCGGGCCAGGGAGCCCTGCTTCACGTTGCCGTTTTCATCCCGGACCATTTCGTTGAACAGTTTGGGGTTGGCAAACGTAGCGCGCTGGGCTGTCAGGTGATCACCACGGTGGGTGGCGTAGGAGTTAAAGTCTTCCTCCGGCACGCCCATCTTATGCAGGTACTCACCAGCGGCACTGTTCATCATGATCGCGTTTGAGGGCGACAGGTGGTCGGTGGTGATGTTGTCCGGCAACACCGCCAGCGGACGCATGCCCTTGAGGGTTTTCTCACCGACCATGCCACCTTCCCAGTAAGGCGGGCGACGGATGTAGGTGCTCTGGGGGCGCCACTCATACAGCGGGTTCGTGTTGGCCTGGGCATCGCGGGTGATGTCGAACATTGGGATGTAGGTGCTGCGGAACTGTTCCGGCTTCACGCTGGATTTCACGATGGCATCGATTTCAGCATCGTCCGGCCAGATGTCCTTCAGGGTGACGGGATTGCCGTCTTGATCGTAGCCCAGGGCATCTTTTTCGATGTCAAAACGGATGGTGCCTGCAATCGCATAGGCTACCACCAGCGGCGGCGACGCCAGGAATGCCTGCTTGGCGTATGGGTGAATCCGGCCGTCGAAATTCCGGTTACCGGAGAGCACGGCAGTGGAGAACAGGTCACGATCCATGATTTCCTGCGCGATCTTCGGATCCAGGGCGCCACTCATGCCGTTACAGGTGGTGCAGGCGAAGGCCACCACGCCAAAGCCGAGTTGTTCCAGCTCCGGCAGCAGTTTGGCTTCTTCCAGGTACATCTTCACGGTCTTGGAACCCGGCGCCAGGGAGGTCTTCACCCAGGGCTTGCGGGTCAGACCCAGCTTGTTGGCGTTGCGGGCGATCAGGCCGGCAGCCACCATATTGCGGGGGTTACTGGTATTAGTGCAGCTAGTGATGGCGGCGATGATGCAGGCACCATCCGGCATCTTGCCCTCTTCCTGCTCCCACTCACCGGCAATGCCGCGCTCTGCCAGTTCGGATGTGGGCAAATGCGCATGGGGGTTGGAGGGGCCAGCCAGGGTACGGGCCACTTTGGACAGGTCGAACTTCAGCACACGCTCGTATTCGGCGTTCTTCATGCTGTCGGCCCAGAGACCTGTCTCTTTGGCGTATTTCTCCACCAGGGCAACCTGATCGTCTTCACGACCGGTCAGTTTCAGGTAGTCGATCGTTTGGCCGTCAATGTAGAACATCGCTGCGGTGGCACCATACTCCGGAGTCATGTTGGAGATGGTGGCACGGTCACCCACGCTAAGGCTGTCTGCGCCCTCGCCATAGAACTCCAGGTAAGCGCCTACCACTTTTTCCTTACGCAGGAATTCGGTGATGGCCAGGACCATATCGGTACTGGTGATACCCGGCTGCAGCTTGCCTGTCAGTTCAACACCAACAATATCCGGCAGGCGCATCATGGAGGCACGGCCCAACATAACGCTCTCAGCTTCCAGGCCACCTACACCCACGGAGATTACACCCAGGGCATCCACCATCGGTGTGTGGCTGTCAGTGCCAACACAGGTATCCGGGAAAGCCACTCCATCGCGGTTCTGAACCACCGGGGACATCTTTTCCAGGTTGATCTGGTGCATGATGCCGTTGCCGGGGGGAATCACGTCCACGTTCTTGAACGCGGTCTTGGTCCAGTTGATGAAGTGGAACCGGTCGTCGTTGCGGCGGTCTTCAATTTGACGGTTCTTCTCGAACGCGTCCTTCTCAAAACCGGCGTGCTCAACGGCCAGGGAATGATCCACGATCAGCTGGGTCGGGACCACGGGGTTAACCTTGGCCGGATCACCGCCCTTCTCGGCAATGGCGTCACGCAAACCTGCGAGATCCACCAGAGCGGTCTGGCCAAGAATGTCGTGGCATACCACGCGGGCCGGATACCAGGGGAAATCCAGGTCGCGCTTGCGTTCGATCAGCTGTTTCAGGGAATCCGTCAGCACCTCAGGATCGCACCGGCGAACCAGTTGCTCAGCCAGGATCTTGGAGGTGTACGGGAGCTTGTCGTACGCGCCGGCCTGGATGTCTTCCACGGCCTGGCGAGTATCGAAATAGTCCAGGTCGGTACCTGGCAGACTCTTGCGGTATTCAGTGTTCATGGCCGCTCCTCAATCGGAACCCACTTGGCATCCGCCGGGCCGGTGTAATCGGCGCTTGGGCGAATGATGCGGTTGTTCTCACGCTGTTCTTTCACGTGGGCGGTCCAGCCGGATACCCGGGACATCACAAAGATCGGGGTGAACAGTTCGGTCGGAATGCCCATGAAGTGATAGGCAGAGGCGTGGAAGAAATCGGCGTTACAGAACAGCTTCTTCTCGCGCCACATAACGGCTTCACAGCGCTCTGATACCGGGTACAGCACGGTATCGCCCACTTCTTCCGCCAGCTTCTTCGACCACTGCTTGATTATGGCGTTGCGCGGGTCGGATTCTTTGTAGATCGCATGGCCGAAGCCCATGATTTTCTCTTTCCGCTCAAGCATGCCCATCAGACCTTCTTCGGCCTCTTCCGGGGTCTTGAACTTCTGGATCAGGGCCATGGCTGCCTCGTTGGCACCACCGTGCAGAGGACCGCGCAGAGAACCGATGGCGCCGGTCACACAGCTGTGGATGTCAGACAAGGTGGAGGCACAAACGCGGGCGGTAAAAGTGGAGGCGTTGAATTCGTGCTCTGCGTACAGGATCAGAGACACGTTCATCACGCGCTCGTGGAGTTCGCTGGGCTTCTTGCCGTGCAGCAGCTCCAGGAAATGGCCGCCGATGGAGTCCACGTCGCTGTCGGTCTCAATCCGAACGCCTTCGTGGGCGAAGCGGTACCAGTAGGTGATGATGGACGGGAACACCGCCAGCATGCGGTCGATCTTGTCGTCCTGCTCGCTGAAATCTTCTTCGGTTTCCAGGTTGCCCAGCATGGAGCAGCCGGTGCGCATCACGTCCATCGGGTGCGCGTCTTTGGGGACCTGCTCAAGCACGGTTTTCAGGGCAGCAGGCAGGCCACGGAGGCTCTGGAGCTTTTTCTTGTAGGCATCCAGTTCCTGACGGTTTGGCAGTTTGCCGCGCAGCAGCAGGTACGCGATTTCTTCAAACTGGGCTTTCTCAGCCAGATCGGCAATGTCGTAGCCGCGGTAGGTCAGGCCTGCGCCGCTCTGGCCAACGGTACACAAGGCGGTTTCACCAGCTACCTGGCCACGGAGGCCTGCGCCGCTTAGTTTTTTTGCTTCAGCCATTGTTGTCTCCCATCGTTATCTTGTTTGGGGTGTCGGATTACCCCTTGGGCCAATCCTGAATATTTGTGACTCCCCTCTCCCCGTGCGGGAGAGGGGCCGGGGGAGAGGGGAAGCTTCCGATTCTGCGGAGTGCTTCTCTACCCCCTCTCCCTGGCCCTCTCCCGCTAGGGGAGAGGGGATAAATGCTGTTAGCCTTTGCTCTGCTGGAACAGCTGGTCCAGCTTCTGCTCGAAATCGTGATAGTTCAGGAAATCGTAAAGTTCCATCCGGGTCTGCATCAGATCAACCACGTCTTTCTGGTCGCCCTTCTCCAGAATGTTCTGGTAAACAGTCAGGGCGGCCTTGTTCATGGCGCGGAAGGCGCTGAGTGGGTACAGAACCATGTCGGCGCCGGCTTCGGCCAGTTCCTTGCGGTTGTATAGCGGTGTGGCACCAAATTCGGTGATGTTGGCCAGGATGGGTACGTCCAGAGCTTCGGAGAAGGCCTTGTAGTGCTCAAGTTCCGTAACCGCTTCGGCAAAGATGCCGTCGGCGCCGGCTTCAATGCAGGCCTTGGCGCGCTCGATAGCGGCTTCGAGGCCCTCTTTTTGGAACGCGTCGGTACGGGCCATGATAAAGAAGTCTTTGTCTTCCCGGGCATCCACGGCGGCCTTGATGCGGTCGACCATCTCCTCCTGGGACACGATTTCCTTGTTCGGGCGGTGACCACAGCGTTTCTGGGCAACCTGGTCTTCGATGTGGACAGCGGCTGCACCGGCACGCTCCATCTCGCGGATGGTGCGGCCGATGTTGAAAGCACCACCCCAGCCGGTATCAATATCAACCAGCAAAGGTACGTCGGTAGCTGCGGTAATTCGGCGAACGTCCTCGACCACATCGTTCATGGAGGTCATGCCCAGATCCGGCAAACCGTAGGAGGCGTTAGCGACGCCGCCACCGGAAAGATAAATGGCCTGATGACCCACTTTCTCGGCCATCATAGCGGCGTAGGCGTTGATGGTTCCGACAATCTGAAGGGGCTGGTTGTCTTTGAGCGCTTTGCGGAAGCGGGCGCCGGGGCTGAGTTTGTTGGACATGGTGTTGGCCTCTCTTGGTTATTCGTAAATTTGTGCATGAAATCGGGGTCTGCCCCCCTTGTTCAAATTGTGAGCTCGCCTTCCTCGATCTTTCTCTCGATGTTCTGTCTTGCTGCGTTGATATGGCGTTTCATCAGAAATTCGGCGAGTTCCCCATCGCGCTGGGCGATGGCCTCGACGATACGGCGGTGTTCACCCAGTGCCCGCTGGGGGCGCCCGGTGGAGGTGCTGAGACGGTAACGGTACATCCGTACCATGTAATAAAGATCACCCAACAGCATCTGGGCAAGTTTGGTATTGCGGCTACCGGTGGCGATTCTGTGGTGGAAGTCGTAATCCCCTTCGGCCTGGTAATAGGCCTGGCCCTGGGCTTCATCGATCATGCGTTCGTGGGTGTCGAGGGTGGCCTGAAGGTCGGCAATTTCCTGGTCGGTCATGCGCTCGGCGGCCTGTCGAGCGGCCAGCCCCTCCATGACTTCGCGTATGCGGTAGAGCTCCATTAACTCGGATGCGCTGACTGAAACCACCTTGACGCCGGCGTGGGGACGCCGCACCAGCAATCCACGGGATTCAAGTCGGCCAAGTGCTTCTCGAAGCGGGCCGCGGGTGAGGTTAAAACGGGAACAAAGCTCCAGTTCGCCGATCTTCTCGCCGGGCGCCAGTTCCCCTTTGACGATTGCCGTTTGCAGACAATCAAACGCCTCATCGGCGCGGGTGTAGGTGGTAGACAGTAACTCAGCCATAGTTTGTCAACAAAACCGGGTTGATTTTGAGCAAAGCTACGCTTGAGCGATCATATTGTCAACAATATTGGCTAAATTGAGCTGCAGATTGTTTACAATAGGTAGAGCCAATCAGTAGATCTGGCGTTCGGCGACCGGTGGCGGAGTGTACTGATATAGCCAGGTCTCCGTCAGCGGCTCGCCGCCCAGCCTGAGGTACAGGCGGATATTGATGGGTTCAATCGAGTCATCCGGCACCAGGTCGAACATGGCCCGGTAGCCGTCGATTGCAGACAATGGTCTTGCGGAAGTGATTTCAATGTCTCCGCGGCTCACGGTTATGACCGGCTCTACCTCAGCATCCTTGGCGAGCATTTCAAGCGCGCCGCCGGCGAAATCAACGGCAAAGCGCCAAGAGAAATAGGTGCGCTCCTGGCCCACGACACCGCCCAGCCCGGTCCTGGTTGCCTGCACCGTGGCTAATTCATAAGGTTGCAACGGAGCCTGCTCGCCCCAGTGCAGGCGGTAGCTGTAGAGGTATTCCCGGCCTGGCAACAGAGGTTCCTGCGGATGCCAGAAGGCGACGATGTTGTCGAAAGTTTCATCCACGGTAGGGATTTCCACCAAATCAACACTGCCCCGCCCCCAGTCTCCCCGGGGCTCCACCCAGAGGCTGGGCCGGCGATCGTAAAACACGCCATCATCCTGGTAGTGGTCGAAATCCCTGTCCCGCTGCAGCAGGCCAAAGCCAACGGGATTGTTATCCTGAAAAGTGTTGAACCGGAGATTGACGGGATTCACCAGTGGCCGCCACAACCACTCGCCGTTGCCGTTGCGAATGGCGAGGCCGTCAGAATCGTGTATTTCCGGACGCCAGTCGTAGCCCATGCGATCATCATTTTCGCCCACCTGGTACATGCTGGTCAGCGGCGCAATACCTGCACTCGTGATTTCCGTTCTCGGGTAAAGCGCTACATCCACATCCATGACCATGTTGCGCCCCGGGTCGAGCACAAACGCGTAGGCGCCGGTGATACTGGGGGAATCCAACAGAGCCCATAACCTGAGTAGCTGGCTGCCCGGTGCCGGCTTCTCCAACCAGAATTCGGAAAACCGGGGAAACTCTTCTTCGCCGGCAGTGCCGGTATCAATGGCCAGCCCTCTGGCCGACAAACCGTATTGCATCTCGGAGCCCACCGCCCGGAAATAGCTCGCGCCCAGGAAGGCGGCCAGGTCCAGGGCGAAATTGTTGTGGTAGTGAATCCGAAAACCGGCGTAGCCCAGGTCTTCTGGCAAATCGCCCAGGGGCTGATCGCCGTTGTACCGGAACAGATCCTGTCGATAGCCCAGTTCCGTTGCCTCGCCATCAATGACTTCATGGATTTTTACGGGTTGTTGGAAATACAGCCCAAGGTGGAAGAGCTGAATCTGGAAAGCAGTGTCGTCGTCGCGCCAGAGCGCCCGGTCGGGCCTGAAGGCGATGCCCTGGTAGTCATCCCAGGAAATGGATTTCAGGGATTGGGGCAATTCATCTTTATGGGAGACATACGCCTCAGCTGCCAGTGCCCGGGCCCGACCTTTGAGCCAGGCGTAGCTGAAGGCACGGGGACTGCTACCAGCTACTGGTTTAAGGCCGGCACCTTTCACAAGGGGCGACAGTGGTAACGCCCCGGCACTTACCAGTGCTACCAGCCGCTTGATCAGCGTTCGTCTGTCCATTGGTCTCGCCCCTCCTGTACCGGGCTATAGATTGCCATAGAGAAGATCACGTGGACTATGTACGAACAATAAAAGGTAGAGAGCCTATTCGGGTAAGGAACCCACGCTGCCGAAAGCGCACCAAATGAGTGCAGGCAGGCAAGGAGGGTCGAACTGAAAGACCTATGGTCAGAGAAATTTTTGGTAATGGTAAACCTGAAGAACCCTCCTCTAAGGGGCCATAGCTCTTTGCTAGAACGTACAATTTCCAAAACCGCCCTGCATTTGTCGTTACAACTTGGGTAAACTCGGCACACTTTGTGATAGAACAATTGTTGATAGGCTTACGCAGAGGCGTTGAGCAGCCCACAGGGCGTGAAACCGACCATCAAAGGACGAACGATATGATCAAAAAATGCCTGTTTCCCGTCGCCGGCTACGGCACCCGCTTTCTTCCGGCCACCAAGGCGATGCCCAAGGAAATCCTGCCGGTGGTAAACAAACCCCTGGTTCAGTACGGCGTTGAGGAAGCCGCCGAAGCAGGTATTCACGAATTCGGCTTCGTGACCGGTCGCGGCAAGCGGGCCATCGAGGATCATTTCGACATCAGCTACGAGCTCGAACAACAGATTGCCGGCTCGGGTAAGGAAGAGCTGCTGACCTCCATCCGCGAGCTGATCGACCACAACAGTTTTGCCTTCACCCGGCAGAATGAAATGAAGGGCCTCGGCCACGCCATACTGACTGGTCGCAACCTGGTGGGTGACAACCCGTTTGCGGTCGTGCTGGCGGATGACTTCTGCATTGGCCCCGATGGTGAAGATGGCGTCCTGGCGCAGATGGTGAAGCTCTACAACCAGTTCCGCTGCTCTATTGTGGCCATCGAAGAAGTGCCGGCTGATGAAACCCACAAGTACGGGGTGATCGCCGGTGAATCCATGAAAGATGGCCTCTACCGGATCACAGACATGGTAGAAAAGCCGGCTCCGGAAGATGCGCCCAGCAACCTCGCCATTATCGGCCGCTATATTCTCACGCCGGATATCTTCGAAATTATTGAGAAGACCCCGGCAGGCAAGAACGGTGAAGTCCAGATCACCGATGCCCTTCTCGAGCAGGCGAAAAATGGTTGCGTGCTGGCTTATCAGTTCAAAGGTCGCCGGTTCGATTGCGGCAGCATTGATGGCTTTGTGGAAGCCACCAACTACGTTTACGAGAATATCTACAAGAAAGGCAAATAAGAAACCCGGGGCGGGATCAGTTGCCCAGAATTTGCAGAATCATTCGCCGGTTTTCCGCACTTGTCCTACGGAACCGGCGAAGAAGCTCCGCTTCTTCCGTGGTCAACTGGACCTTCTCGAGGACTTGTTCCAGCTCGTCCAGCGACTCCAGAAGTTCGTCGCTCTTATCCAGGGCAATACCGGGCAGCTCAAGTTGCCCATGGTCCTCAGGCTTTTCTGGCTCCCAGTGCTGAATGGGTTGCGCATGCTGCATGGCCACTTACCTCGTCATTCAAGCCGGGATACTCGTCCCGATAATGCCCTGCGAAGTGAATCAATCCGGAAATGTAACGTACATATAGCTTTGCACACAATCTGCCTATACTGAAGATGGCAACAACCAAACAGGCTATTTATGGCGGCAAGAACTCTGGATATCGACTCGGCATGGGAGTTGGTGCTTAGCGCAGTTAACCGCAGCAATGTGACACTGCCATTGCCGGGAACCGACAAAGAAGCGGTAAAACTTAACGGCCACGGAGCCTGGCACCTGATGCAGCCGGCCACGGGTGAGGCAAAGGATCTGCTCTCGGTATTCCTACCCCTTTGCCGGCCAGTGCCAGATAACGGCAGCCCCAAAGTTATTGGTCAGTTGGGCCAGAGCCTGGACGGACGCATTGCCACGGTTACCGGTCGCTCCCGTTTCATCAACGGCGACGATGGAATTACCCATCTGCACCGGATCCGCGCAGTGTCGGATGCGGTTGTTGTCGGAGCCGGAACCGCCACTACAGACAATCCCCGTTTGACCGTTCGCCGCACCAGTGGCCGCAACCCCGTGCGCGTGGTCATTGACCGTCACCATCGCGTACCGGACAGCCATCACCTGTTCACCGATGGCGAAGCTCCCACCCTGCGGTTGGTGGCAGGTACTTACGAGAAAGCGAAGAATCCATCGATCGGTTCCGGGGTTACTGAGATTCCCTGTCTCGGGGATGCCGAATCCGAAGATGCCGTCGATCCGAGAGTGATCCTCGAGGTTCTCGCAGACCTGGGGCTGAAAAAAGTCTTTGTGGAAGGGGGTGGTGTTACCGTTTCGTGCTTCCTGAACGCTGGATTGCTGGACCGCCTTCACGTGATGGTCGCACCCATGATCATCGGCAGCGGCAGACCAGCCTTCTCGCTTCCTGAGATCGACTTTCTGGATGATGCCTTGCGGCCGCGCGCCCAGCTTATAAACCTCGGCAGCGATATGCTGTTCGACCTCGATTTTACCCGTGATGTGTAGGTCGAAAAAAAGCAGCCCCTGGCAAACTGGACACCAAAACCAACGCCCCGTACCCAACGCTCAGTGCCACGCCCTGCTCCGCGGGCAATCCCGCCATCGGCCACAGCAAGGCTGCCGCGCCCTCGCGGATGCCCCAACCGGCAACCGTCAGCGGTACCACCATGCTGAGCAACAGGATACTGCCCAGACTGACAATAATGGCCGCCGACTCTGTGCTTTCGATGTAGCCTGCGCCCCAGGCCAGGCAGAGAAAAACCCCAAGATAGCTTGCCAACACCAGTAAAGATGAGCCAATCTGAACCGGCAACACCGTTCGGTTTAGCAAAGACTCGTAAAGATCCCGCCTGAGCCGCTGAAGATAAGCCGCCAGCCCGGTTTTGAGGGCCAGCCAGAGTGCAAGAAACACCCCAATAACGCCGGCGCCCAGCCAGAGGCCGCCGTTCAAGTGATCAGCCGTTACCCGTCCGGAACCGAGCAGCCAGCTGCCCGATATGACAACCACGAGCGCCAACACCAGTTGGCCCGAAAGTCGCTCGATGGCCACCCCGTGCACAGCGGAGAGGCGCTCTCCGGCGCCGCTGCCATGTCGCCAGGCCCGGTTTACGTCGCCGAGCACACCTCCCGGCAACACCTGGTTCAGAAACGTCGCCAGATAGTACTCCCGCACCGCTACTCCATAGGCCAGGGGCAGCCCGAGCCGTTCCACGGTGTAACGCCATCGCCAGGCAGACAACGCCACCTGAAAGACCGTAAGTGCCAGTGCGGGAACCAGGACATAGGGAGAAAAGCGGGCAAGCTCCTGCCAGAGCTCACCCGAATCAATCGAGCGGATCACGAATCCGATAACCAGAAC
This sequence comes from Marinobacter sp. L-13, assembly GCF_056857715.1. Taxonomy (NCBI): domain Bacteria; kingdom Pseudomonadati; phylum Pseudomonadota; class Gammaproteobacteria; order Pseudomonadales; family Marinobacteraceae; genus Marinobacter; species Marinobacter sp. L-13. The sequence continues at coordinate 21,166 of NZ_JBSXNQ010000063.1, read as the reverse complement.
CGTGAATAACCAACGGGCCGCCAGCTTCACCTGCCTTTGACGCAGTTCGGTCAAGGCAATGCCTCGGGTGGCAGTGCCAGCAGATCCAGATGTCTCACAACAATCTTCAGATCCCCTTTGGATAACTGCTGATTGCGTGTCTCCAGCCAGCGTGACAATCGGTCCGCCTCGTAAGTTGACTGCTCAATGGCCGCGTCGATCCAGCCCTGCATCAGCATTTTGGCCAAGGCGTGATCCGCGCCATCCAGTATCCAGGGGGATTCCGCCAGTTCAACCCGGTAACCTTCGGCAACCAGCAGGCCTTGCAAGACAGTGCTGGCCTCCGGCCCGAGCGCGGCACCAATTCCCTTGTCGCCGTGCTGGTGCCGATTTACCAATGTCTTCACCAGCTCATCATCAGGATGCTCGGGAGACAGCTCAAAGTGACCGGCGTAGCTCAACACAATGAGCATCGCGGACTTCCTTCCTGCGGCTGCGAGGGCTAACGTATCCAGCCATGGCTCGGAAACCAGATCAATAAGTGCTGACGCTGTTATCAGGTCCGCCTCCCGGGGCAGTTGTTGCTCCATGTTTTCCGACGTCAGCTGAACCGGGTGGGTTTCGAACGGCACATCCAGGCAGTCCACACGCTGTCCGGCCTCCCGCAATAATGCAGAATCCTGATCCAGTGCCAGCCAGGTTTGAGGCACCTGCAGCGCAGGCACTAGGAAAACCGCGTTTGAGCCACGACCGGTTCCAATGTCGACAATTTGCATTGGGTAGTGGCTCTCGGGCGACAAGCCATCATAACGATTCAACAACCAGTGATTGAGCTGATCGGTCAGCCCTTGTGAGCGAGCCCGGTGATCCGCTGCTTCCCGGGCTGCCAGCCATGTGCTCTCGAATTCCGAATGCTGGTGCAGATGCGTGGAAAGGCCACTGAAGTAGTGCAGCGCTTCTGAGACATCTTTGCCGGTCTCCGCCCATGAGCGGATTCGGCGGGATTCCCTTGCGGCAAGTTTACGGGCGTGCTCAAGCTGTTCCGGATGTTCCAGCCAGTTCCTGAGGCGCGCCTCAAGGGCCCTGACATCGCCGGCACAATACTGAGCCACTCCCGGCCTCGCAGAGGTTTTGGCAAGGGCGCCGCCATCGGAGGAAATAACGGGTAGCGCTTCCGCCAGCGCCTCATCAATCACCATGCCATAGCCCTCGTACAGGGAGGGCAGTACAAAGAGATCCGCCTTGCGGTAGAGCTCGGCCAGCCCGGCTTCTTCGACTTCCCCTGCCAGCGCAATCCTGTCTTCAAGGCCCGCTTCTGCAATCGCCCGGCGAACCTGCTGGCTATATTCCGGATCACGACTGTCAGACCCTGCCAACGTGCATTGCCACGACACGCCCTTCAGGTTTTCCAGCGCCTCCACCAATTGATGCTGGGCCTTTCGGGGTGACAGATGAGCAACGCACAGAATGTGCGGGGTACCGGTTTGCGACGACTGATCACAGCCTCTGGGGTTCGCGGCTCCGGTGACACCCGGCTCGGCAACCCTGACCCTCTCAGCCGGCACCTCGTAATCCGCCAGGCGAGCGGCGGTATATTGGCTGGTGGTGATCACCCCGTTTACAAATCCGAGCGCGCGCGTTTCTGAATCAAAAAACCACTGTCTATTGGCTTCGCTGATCCCCGTTTCATCAGCCAGGGGGTGGTGTACCAGCGCGATCAGATTGAGGCGTGGAGAATGCTTTTCAACAATGTCCGGCAGCCCCCCCATGGCAAGACCATCGAGTACCACAGAGGCGCCATCAGGCAGACTCGCGAGCTTCTTATCCATTCCACTACGGGCAACCCTGTCCGGGCGTGGAAACTGCCCGGGCAAACCACTGACCCGGGTTCTGCAACCGGCGTCGCCCAGGGCTTCCACGAGCTTGCGGACATACCGGTAGCCGCCCGTGTTCTGTTCCGGATCACCCGGAACAATAAACTCTAGGAAGCCCGGTTTTTCAGATTCCGGCATGGTAGCTCGCCCAGGCAATGTGGGATTCCGAGAGGGTGACTTTCAGGCTGACAATCCCTTCTCCTGTCTCGCCAAGACGGCCACCGTGAATGGCTGCCGCCATACGATCGAAAACCAGTTTGGCCATGAATTCGGTGGTGGTATTCCGGCCACGCAGTTCCGGCAAGTCGTCCAGGTTCTGCATATTGAATTCGGAGAGAATGCTTTTGAGAAGCTCGGAAGCCATGCCTATGTCGACGACCAGGTCGTCCTTATCCAGTTGGTGACGCTCAAAGGTCACGTCGACCACATAGGTGGCACCATGAACCTTCTGCGCAGGACCAAAGATCTCTCCGTTGAAGCTGTGGGCAATCATCATGTGGTCCCGGACCGTCAAACCGAACATAGTCTCTCCTTAGCAGGCAATTTTGGATTTTCAGTAAACAACGCGATGGCACAGAGTATCCCGGCCATCAATCAGAATTCGCGCCATGGATTTTGGTAGATCATCAAACTTGCATTCGCCGGTAATCAGCACATCCAGCGCATCGTCCTGGAGCAATTCCAATGCGAGCGCCAGGCGTTTGCGATAGTCCCACCGTGGAACTCGAGATGGCACTATCTGGCCCACCTGGCTGGATTTCAGGGTCAGACGCCGCGGATGGAATGCGGCCCCCAACGGTGCAGATACCAGCTGATCCCCGTACCAGCTCATTTCCACAATGGTCGCCTCCTGCCCTGCCAGCCCAAGAGCGGTCTCCAGGCCCGAGGGGTGGCCACTGGCATGGATAACAAGGTCGTGATCATCAGGGGCCGACTCACTGCTGAAGGTCAAACCGAGCTGTTCGGCAACGGCCTGTCTCTCTGGATTCGTATCGATCGCGGTGACTCGGGCTCCCGGGATACGACTCGCCAGCCAGGCGACGAGCAGGCCAACAACACCAAGACCAACCACGGCAATGCGGTCACCGACTGCTGGCGCTCCATCCCAGAGGCCGTTTACAGCGGTTTCCATGTTGGCGGCAAGTATTGCTCGCTCGGCGGGCAGGTCTTTGGGCAGAGGCGTCAACGCCGACGCCGGCACCCGGTAGCAATTCTGATGCGGATAAAGGCAGAACACCGTTTGGCCCACTAACTCGGCAGGCCCTTCCACTACTTTGCCGACGCTGGCGTAGCCGTACTTTACCGGCCAGGGAAAATCTCCCTCCTGAAACGGCGCCCGCATGGCTGCGTATTCGCTCTTTGGTACCCGGCCATGGAAAACCAGTGATTCCGTGCCCCGACTGATACCCGAATACAGCGCCTGAACCGTGACCAATTCGTCCTTCTGCTCGTCATCAGAGGTAACCAGTGGCGTTTCCAGAATCTCGCCCTTGCCGGCGCCGGTTACCCACCAGGCCCGTGCCATCGATTCGGTTTTCGGCTCATCAGGGTCGCGATGCAAAAGGATCTCCTTTTTGGCAGTTTTTCAAACGTGCCGGTCGTCGCCCTGCCAGGGCTGAACCTTCAGGTCTGAACACGGTCTATGATCGTAAGCATGATCAGTTATACCAACTATAGTCAGTGTACAGCGCATCCGGGGTATTTGATGCCTGCAAACCTATACGCTGGAGTTCATTGATGGATTCTAACGGCCATTCAGCGTCGCAAAGGATGCCACTTTCCCTGGATCTCGTCTGGGGCTCGGGGCTTGTCGCCCTGTTCTGTGCAGTCACCGGCTGGTTAACCCAGCCCCCCGTCCTTTTCTACTTGCTGTCAGCGGTGCTTTACCTGGCGCTTTGTGCCCTGATCATCCGGTTCTGGCCCGAGGCCCGGGATTTCGGGTGGGCAAACCGGGCGACGCTGCTCAGAGGCAGTCTGGTGATAGTTTTAGTGGCGCTGGCCCCCTTTGCCGACCACCTTACAGATAGTCTCTGGCTCTATGGCTGGATGGCATTGCTGGCGCTGATTCTGGATGGCGTAGATGGCAAAGTCGCCAGGGCTACCGGCTCCCAGAGCGACTTTGGCGCCCGCTTCGACATGGAACTGGATGCTCTGTTTATTCTCGGTCTCAGCGTGGCTGTCCTGGCGCTCGGCAAGGCGGGTCCCTGGGTTCTGGCCCTGGGCCTTATCCGCTATGCCTTCGTTGTTGCCAGTCATTTCCTGGACTGGCTGAATGCCCCGCTGCCGGAGAGCTTCAGACGCAAGACGGTTTGCGTTTGGCAGATCGTTACCCTGCTGGTGGCCGTGTTGCCGCCGGTCAATGCGCTATTCGCCAGTATCACGCTTGCCACTGCTCTCGCACTGCTTGTGTGGTCGTTTTTCCTGGATATTCACTGGCTTTATCAGAGGAGACATCACCATGATGTTCATTAACCGGAAAACCCTTACCCGCTCCGCCATTGCCCTGCCTGCGGCCCTCGCATTGAGCCCGGTAGCCATGGCCGAGCCCCGAAACTTTGTCGTCGACGATGAACACTTCTCGATGTTCTTCGAAATCATGCACATCGGCTACGCCCCGGTGATGGGGATGTTCCGCGAAGTCGAGGGACAATTTGTTTACGACGAGGAAGCCAGGGAGCTCGAATCTGGTCAGCTGGTGTTCCAGAGCGACAGTGTGTACACCAACCACAAGAAGCGAGACGAACACGTTCGCAACGAGGATTTCCTCGACGCCGACGAGTATCCTGAAATTACCTTTACTATTACCGACTTCGAAACGACTGGCGAAAACACGGGCAAAGTAACCGGCGATCTGGAGTTACTCGGCCAGACACGGCCCGTGGTGCTGGATGTGACCCTCAACAAGGCAGACGTTTACCCCTTTGGTCATGAGGAATACACACTGGGCATCAGCGCATCCACCACCCTGAAACGCAGTGAATGGGGCATGACATACGGCCTTGATGGCGCGATGGTCGGTGATGAAGTGAAATTGCACTTTGGCTTCGAGGCCATTCGGGAATCCGGCATGTTCTGATCACCGGCTGATCGGAATGTGAACCGCCGCACAACGCGGACACATTCTGTTACACATAGAGTCCGGATTTTTGGGGTGCGGCGGAAATCCCGTTATCTTTAGAGCTACAACAAGAATCAAGGGAACTGCCGCATGCCGGGCAAGGTCGCTCTTCCTCTGACACTGGTAACTGCTGGCGTGGTTGGCGCGGGGTATCTGCTCTCCGCTGACAACCACACAGATTTCAGCTGGTTTTCGAAGGTGGTCGACTCGGCCGAGACGGCGCCTGTCCAAAACGCAGGGCTGGCAAGGCAGTCTTCTACCGATCCCTCGGCTGAGCCGGAACCACCCTCGGATAATGCCCTCGGGTTCATGCTGGCCAGCGTTGCCGATCAATACGCTGAAACTACCCGATACCCTCCGTGGTCCATACCTCTCTCCCCGGAACAGGCGAACGCCTACCGTGGCAATCACTACGAGCCGGTCAGTCTGCCCCTCGAAGGTGACGGGCAGTTCACCGTAACGATGGAGAAATACCGGTTTACTGCAGGGGAAAAAATTCTTGTTGCAGCGGCTATCCGGGGCTCTCAGGTGGTCGGTCGCTCGCTGTCTGCAACGCTGGAGAGGCCGGAAGGCCGGGATGCCATCGCTGGCACCACCTTGGAAGAGGCGGGTTCCCCGGGTTACTTCGAGGGCGTTCTGTCCGCCGACGAATCACCGGGTGAATATCGGCTAATCGTCGAGGCCCGGCTTGATGGCAAACCAGTCCGCCATGTCTCAACACTGGCCATTGAACCTTACCTGGGCGAATTCGAGGGGCTTGGCGATGCCCGTATCCAGGGTAACAATCTGATAATTCCCGTTCGTTTCTCGCCGGAAGATTCCGGCTACTACGCGCTTTCGGCCCAGCTGTTTGTTGGTCAACGCCCGGTTGCTCAATTGCAGATGGAGAAAAGGCTGGACAGCACCTCGAACACGATCAATCTCAAGGCACACGGCACGGTATTGGCCAATCAGGCGGTGGACGGCCAGCTACAGCTGAAAAACCTGCAGATTCGCCAACTTCCCGCCAGGCCAGGTGACAGAACCAACTACGCGTTCGGCCCCGACGAGGGCTACGCATTCACACCGCCGGACCTAGACAGTCTTACCGATACGCCGGCGGTGAACCCCGAATCGGAACAACGGGCGGCGCTGCTGCGGCAGCTTGCCGACAAGTTCTGATCGCAGAGCGTAGGCTCTGCGCCGGCTGACGCCGGGCTGTACCGCCAGAAATGGCGGAGAAACGTCTTTTGACAACAATAACTCAGCAAAGACGGAGCAACTATGAAAACAACAAAGATCGGAAGTGCCTGTAAGACCGCTCTGGCGGTCGCTATCACCGGCAGCCTCTTTGCCGGCACCGCCCAGGCCCAGCTGGCCGGGCACAATGTGATCCTGGTGCACGGTTTCCAGCAGGAAGACCTGGCCAACCCTCCCGCCAACCTTCAGGAAGTGAAGAGCGCCGGTGAGGACTACTGGCGCACCTTCTGGCTCTCCCGTGCCGAAGCCCGTATCGACTGGGGCAGTGACGGACGTGTTGAGGGTGGCATTGCCCAGCAGGCCTATGAACAGATGCGGCAGATCAGTCAGCAAGGGCTGTGCAATGACTACTGCATCGTCGTCTCCCACTCCACCGGTGATCTGGTTACCCGCTATCTGCTGGAAAACCAGGCTCGGTGGCTTCAGTCTGAGGGCCTTCAACCGCTGAAGATCCTGGCAGCCCTGGATTACTCCGGCGCAGGCGGTGGCACGGAACTGGCCAACCTGGCCCTGAGTCTCGCCTACAACGACAGCTGGTACAACTGGCCCCTCAGGGCGGCAGTCGAAGCCTTCACCGGCATAGAGCCGGAGCCCGGCAAGCTGGGCGTGGTAAATGACCTGCAGACCAACGCAGCGCGCAACCTGGCGGTTAGCCCGAATTCAATCCCCAGGCTTCGCTTCGTGGCCGGCGGCTCCTCCTATGGCGGTATCACCAAACCGTTCATCGCCGGCACCGACGATGGCGTGGTACCCACTCATTCGGCTTGCGGTGCAACCTCCGCCGCCGGGATTGATTCCTGCTCCTCCAGCATCAGCCTGGCGGGCAAGGTAACGAGCCAGAATGGACCGGGCGCTCTGTACTACAACCACTACCCGGTGCTGATGAACGAGGGCGTCACCCACAGCGGTGTGCTGGGCTCCGAGACGGGCAACATCTCCGTACCGGTGGTCAACAACACCACTCTGAACGGTCTGCAGGTGGATTTCGCCAGCCGCACCTACAACAAGCGCGCCTGGTGGCAGTGGTGGGGTTCCGGTGACCGGTACATTGAGGTTCCCGGCTCGGACCAGACGGATATGTCCAATCTGGTTTACACCACCCTGAATAACTAACCGCACCTGGAGAGGCAAACCAAAGGCTCAGGGAAGAGCCACTTCTCACCTCGGTAGTTCTACCCATCTTTTCTTTTTAGTTCGCAAACTATACATTGGTTCGCTTTCCCGTTTGATTAACCCACTGCCGGCAAGCGATATCCGATGTCTGACACTCACAAATCCGATCTTTTACTGGTTGTTGTCACCCTGTTTGCGGCCATCAGCTGGATGTTCTCAAAAGAAGCGGTGCTGCTGATGCCTCCGCTGATGTTCATGGCTGCCCGGTTTCTGATTGCCGGCACGGTGCTCGCCTTTTTCGCCCGCCGCTCGCTAATGAAACTGAGCGTTGATCAACTACGTCGAAGCGTGGGTGTCGGCCTGGTGTTCGGCACGGCCATGACCTGCTGGGTGATGGGGCTGGTTCATATAACGAGCCTCGGCGAGGGAGCCTTCCTGACTAGCCTGGGCGTTGTGATTGTTCCCATTATTGCCCGGTTGGTATTCAAGGAAGCCCAACCGGCGAGCACATGGCTGGCCATTCCGATTGCCGTTGCCGGGCTCGCTCTGCTATCCCTTGAAAACGGATTTCGCCCTGAAGCAGGCCAGATTTTCTTTGTTATGGCAGCGACGATCTTCGCCCTGTATTTCAATCTCAATACCCGGGCGGCCAACCAGAGAACGGTGATTAACCGGCTGGGCAAGACCGTGGAAAAGCATCGGGTACCCGCCCTGCCCCTGACAGCCATTGCTCTGCTCACGGTCGGCATGCTGACCCTGATCGAGTCCATGATCATGGAGCCCTGGCTGCCGACTCTGAATAACCTTTCACCAATACTGGTCTGGTGGGTAGTGGCCAGCGCCGTCATTGGTACGGCCGGCCGCTTCCTGCTTCAGACCCTGGCCCAGAGCCTGTCTGCAAACAGCCATGGCGTCGTGATTCTGGTACTGGAGCCGGTTTGGGTCGCCCTGTTCGCTGCAGGCTGGTTTGGCGAGACAATGACCAGCATTCAGCTGGCCGGCTGCGGTCTCATCTTCGCGGCCTTGATCGTCAACCGCTGGGCGGTTCTGAGCAAAGTCATCAAGGAAAAACTCCGGAGCCGGAAAACCGCATAAAAGTGGTTGACCGGCATCGGCTGAATCAGTATATTTCTTCCCCGTTGCAGGATACAGGACCATAGCTCAGTTGGTTAGAGCGCTACCTTGACATGGTAGAGGTCCCCAGTTCGAATCTGGGTGGTCCTACCAATTCTGCGACAAAAAGAGTCACTTAGAGCGCAAGCCAAGTGGCTTTTTTTGTGTCTGCCCACATAGAACGGCTTGGGGAAAGCCTGGCAACTACCCCACCTTGCGCCAAACCAAACCACCTTTCGCAGTAAGTACCTCTCTTTAAAACCGGCTCCTGACATTCATGTCTTTAGCTTCTCCGGCGTGATCAGGCACCGACCGTCGGTTAAGACTGCTCTCCATATCATCTTCATTCGACTAATAGGTGTCACTGTTTCGTAACAACCGAAAGAAGTTTAATTATTCGGTTTTGCACACATCTTTGACTTTCTTAAGACTCAAGTTACGCTTCCTTCAGAGCCTTAGCGTACAAATGTACGCTGAATGAAAATAAGCTGTTAAGGCTCTCTGTCAGCACAACTAAAACAAGAATGAACGACGTGGAGACTCCTATGCGTGTCTGTATAGCTCGAATGCCGAGGGCTTTGCGCCTTCTGATCGTATCAATTTTCGTTATTTCTCTGCCTGCCTGTAACAACGACTCGAACGACTCGTCTGCGATTTCAACTGATCCGACGGAGGTTACAACGTCGGAAGGTGTAATCACTGGTGTGCTTGTCAGCGACGGTAACGGCACCGAGATGAAACAATGGTTAGGCGTTCCATATGGCCAATCGACCGAGGGAGCAAACCGTTTTCGTGCACCCCAAAGCCCGGAGCCCAGGTCGGATGTCTTGCAGGCAACAGAATTTGGTGATGCGTGCCCACAAACGCCAGCGCAATCTCCGTTTGCCATCCAAAGTTCGAATCCGGGGTCGAGTACCTCAGAGGATTGCCTGAACCTCAATATCTACGCGCCTGGTGAGTGTGAGAATCACCCGGTGGTTGTCTGGATTCACGGCGGCAGTCTGGATACCGGCGCCGGTTTTCAGTCCAGCGCGAAACCTGACAGGTTGGTGAAAGAAGGCATTGTTGTAGTGGCCATCAATTATCGCCTGGGTGTGCTTGGCTACCTGGCGCATCCGGCACTTACTGCGACCTCACAAACCTCTGAAAAGGGATCGGGAAATTACGGGCTGATGGATCAGATTAAAGCCCTGGAATGGCTGCAGGCTAACGTTGCTGCATTTGGGGGTAACCCGAATAACGTAACTCTGGTCGGTGAGTCTGCAGGCGGCTTCAGCATCAAGGGGTTAATGGCTGCAAATGATCGAACGGACGGTTTGTTCCAACGTGTCATCGTTCAAAGTGGTCCATCCTTCTTTCAGGAAACGCCCACTGAAGCGGAGCAACGGGGCGCAGGCTTTATGGCCAGCCTTTGCGCGGGAGATTCGTCGCCTGAAGCAGCGGAGTGCCTGCGTAATCTGACACTAGAGCAACTCCTTGCTTTGCAGGCCGGCGATCCTGAATTCGGTTCGGAGATTGTTCAGCGACCGGGTGTTCTTGAGCAGACTGTGGCAGCCGCCTTAGCAAGTGGGCAGTTCACCGCAGACCAGGTGTTGGAGGGCTCCAACCGAGATGAATGGCGATTGTTTGTTGCCGCTGAACAGCTGGTGAGTGGTCGCGATTCACTTGAGGATCGGCTTGCAGGGAGTTCGACGGACTATCGGCAAGAACTGATCCGGCGATATGGTTCAGTCACGGAGGCCAATGCAGACGCAGTGGTAGATCGCTATCCCCTGAATGATTTTGACAATGCCGACATCGCGGTCTCTGCCGTAGGCACCGATGCTATCTTTGCGTGCCCAGGCTTTGGCAACATCGCAGCTGCCGCGAAACATGTCCCGGTCTACGCTTATGAATTTGCAGACCGAAATGCCCCGCTGCCTTCACCATTATTTACAAGAGTTCAACCCGCGTTAGGTGCTGCGCACGCCACTGAGATTCCTTATGTATTTGCCTCTCAGGCTGAGCTGGAAGCAGAGTTCTCTGAAGACTCGGCAACGCTTGCAGAAACGATGGTCCGCTACTGGGCTGCATTTGCCCGCTCAGGCAATCCAACGCCGAGCGACGGAACTCTGCCTGCATGGCTGTCCTTTGTGAATCAGGGCTATCAATCGTTGCAGGCGCCTGCCGAAAACACTGGTCCTTTTTCGATGCTGTCAGGTGGCCCAACGTTCAACGAGGCTCGAAACTGCAGTTTCTGGTTAGGTAGTTGAAACTGGCACCTTAGAGGCACATCCTCTTGAAAAGCCCGGTGCGCTTCCGGCTCCGGGCTTTACTAATGAGGCCGAGTGAGAGGCATTCTAAGATTCGCGCCAAGCCTTTCTGGCGCTGCTGATAAGAGGCTCCAAAAGGTAGTCTATCGGTCGTCTATCAATGGTGCGAATAACAATATCAGCAGTCATCCCTGGCTGTATTCTCCGGTCTCCTAAACGCAAAATTTCGCTATCCTCAACCTCTATTCGGGCTTTGTAATAGCTCTCTTCAGACTTGCTGTCCTCAAAAATATCCGCAGCCACGTATGTCACGACACCTTGAATTTCGGGAACTTCACGTTGGTTGAAGGCCGTGAATTTGACGCCGGCGGCAAGGCCCGCGCGCACGTTGTCAATATCCTGAGGGCTGACCGCGGCCTCAATAATCAGGCGATCATGGACAGGGACAATTTCCATCAATACAGCACCGGGGGAAACCACGCCACCCACTGTATGCACTCCAGAACCGACCACCACGCCATCAACGGGAGATTTTAACTCCGTCTGGTCCAGTACATGTCTGGCAGCCAGCAAACGCTCGGTATAGTCGTGAACCTCTGCCTGCACTTCCTTGAGCTCATTAGACACCGACTCCTTGAATGATTTCATCAGCTGGAACTTTTCCAGCTCCTTCTCCCCGATATTCGAATTCGCGGCGGCGATCTGGGAAATCAATTCACCGCGTTCCCCGGCCAGTTCAGCCCCATCCCTCTCCAGTGCAAGCACCCTGGTTTTATCAATCATTCCCCTGGCGAGCAAACCCCGCAGCCCCTCCAGCTCGCCCTCGATTGAATCAATCTGAGAGGCCTTGGCGTTCTGCTGGGCATTGAGCCCCTGTATCTGTTCGCGCAGATGCAGGATCTGCTGGTCAAGTATCTGGATCTGCCCCTTTAGTGAAGTTCGGCGAGCCTCAAATAACAGGCGCTGGGATTTCATGATCTCCAGAGCCTTCGGATCGGAGGTACGTTGAGCCAGAGGCTCCGGAAACTCTATTTCCTCAGCATCTTCCTGTTCCGCCAGGAGTCGGGCCTTGGATGCCTGGGCGGTTTCCAGCCCCTGGCGGATCAGTTCCATCGAGGTGCCTGCCCGGGTTTTGTCCAGGAGCACGAGCGGCTGTCCAGCTTCGGCCATATCCCCGTCCCGCACCAGGATCTCTGCCACAATACCGCCTTCCAGGTGCTGTATCTGTTTGCGGCTTGTGTCTACCCGAACCGATCCGGCTGCCAGAACACCACTGGCCAGTACTGTCAGCAGCGACCAGAGTAGGAAACCTCCGATAAAGACCAGAATAATAACAACACCGGTATAAATGGGAGCGTTTGGGGAAGTAACGATTGGAGGCACGCTGTCTTCAACTGGAGTCATCACTGCTTTCCTTGATTCTCGTTGGCGCTGACCCTTGTTTCAGCAGCAGTCAGCTTCACACGACCGTTCTTGACAGGGATCCGTGCCTCGACATTGCTTCCGACGATACCGGAACCGGCTGCTCCATAGGCAGGCACAGTGGTTTTCTCCGCCGGTACCTGACGAGTGATCCCCGGAAGAACCTCGTCTAAAGGACCGAACTGGCTAAGGACTCCTTTTTGAATAACCATCAGTTTATCGACTCCACCGATAACCGTCGGTTTATGGGCGATCACCACGCAGGTAATCTTCTGCTTTTTTAGCCAGCCAATCAGTGTGCGTACCGAAGATTCACCCTCTGCATCAAGATTCGAGGTGGGTTCATCCAGCACAATCAATTTGGGAAGATCGTAAAGTGCTCGGGCCAGACCGATACGCTGGCGCTGCCCGCCGGAAAGGTTGGCTCCTCCGGGTCCAATCAGCGTGTCGTATGCCTTAGGCAGATCCAAAATCATACTATGGCCACCGACCAGCTTGGCGGCAGTGACTACTTTCTCCGGGTCTGCTTCGCCGAAGCGGGCAATGTTGTCCGCAACCGTACCCGGAAAGAGCTCAATATCCTGCGGCAGATACCCGATATAGCGACCCAGCTGGGCACGGTTCCAATTGAGGAATTCAGCACCGTCCAAACGGACACTTCCGGACTCAGGAAGCCAGATACCGGTCATCAGCTTGACCAGAGATGATTTACCAGCACCGCTGGGACCCGTTATACCTACCGAATCCCCTGCTTCTATGGCAAAGCTGAAGGCCTTGATGATGGGCGCCTCTAAACCGGGAGGGCGGGCATAGACATTTTCAAAGCCAATCTGCCCATTGGGTTCGGGTAATGACATTGGCGTACCGGCTTCATAATGCTCGAAGGCTTCCTGCAACCGCGCATAAGCACGCTTTGCACCCTGGAGTCCCTGCCAACTAGAGATGGAGGATTCCACCGGTGCCAGCGCACGGGACATGACGATAGAGGCCGCAATCATAGCGCCGGGACTGATAATGTCCTGGATCGCCAACCAGGCACCAGTGCCCAAGATCGCCACCTGAAGGGTAAAGCGAACGAATTTGGCGGCAGAAACAAGGGTTCCGGCACGGTCACTGGCGATCGCCTGAAACGCCAGTGCTGCACGCTGGTCTCCCAACCAGCGTTGCTGCAGATTGTCCAGCATACCCATTGCATTGATCGCTTCGGAGTTGCGCGCACTGACTTCGGTAAAATCCGTTGCCTTACGCTGATACTCCCCAGCTTTCGCCAGCAACCCGCGGGTACGTTTTTCATTCCAGACAGCCAGGCCAAAAAGCACAACCGCCCCGATGAGTGCCACATGACCAAGATAAGGATGCAATATATAGACAAAACCCAGAAACAAGGGCGCCCAAGGCACATCGAAGAGAGTCACCATGGAGGAGCCGGTAAGAAAGGTGCGTACGGTTTCCAGATCACGTAATCCGTTCGCTGTTCTCGCTCTACCCAGAATCAGGCGAAACAATTCGGGAGTAACCGTCTGACTGAAGTTGTTGCTCAATCTCACCAGAATGCGTGAACGCACCACATCCAGCGCCGCCAGAACAAGCAAAGCCGCGACTGCCAGCAGAGTAAGATAAACCAGTGTCGGTTCATTGCGTGACACCAAAACCCGGTCGTATACCTGAAGCATGTACAGCGGACCGGTCAGTATCAGCAGGTTAAGGAAGCAGCTAAACCCGAGCAGTACCGTTAGGTGCCGCTTGAGCCCTGCTACCGCATGAGTCAGAGGGCTGTCGTTGTCGGCCCCCGAAGGAACACCTGTCTTATCAGCCATGACACGCAGCGGATATCGAACGAGTGCCCCGCCTTCTTTGACGGAAAAGCAGGCCAGACAGACCGAGCAGCATTAAAACCAAAGACTCAGGTTCAGGGACGTCTATGACAGCCGGTTCGCCACTCAACACAAAGGCCAGATCGTAATACTCATCGGTCCATGTGTCCAGCGCATCAACCCGGAACCAGTTGGTCAAATCACCGGAAGCCGCGTCGGCCCAGAACCACTCATCATCCGCATCATTCATGACCGTAAGGTAAAAATCGCCGGGCCCCAGCATCAGGCTGAGAGAAACGTCGTAGCGGTAAACCTGTTGACCAAAGGCATCCGTCACGCCAGTTTCGACAGTTCGACTGACAGACAAAGAATTGCTATCAAGGATATCGGCGTTTGCTGCAGGCTGCCCATCATCATCGCTGAGCAATCGGACGGTAAATGAGTCTCCTGTGTCAACTTCATAATAGGAGCCCCACCAAGCCAGGCCGGTGATCGAATACTCCTGATCGAATGAAAAATTATCGGCAACCTGATTCCCACCTCTCAGCGAACTAAAGGTTCCGAAACTGGTGCTGTCGTCCAATAGGGATTGTGAATAAATTGGGCCCGCCTCGGCCATGGGCATTGATAGAGCCAGCACCAGACCCGTCAATAACTGCTTTGAGTTCATGAGAAACACTCCATTTTTTTGCTTTATTACCCCGCGTGTTGCCGGGCTCCTTCTTGGCTTTATTACCCGGAGCATGGCTACGCTCCGGGTAACCTGGGTCAGACGAACTGATCCGGGCCCTCGGGCTCCTGAATACCAATCAGTGGCATATCAATCTCCAGAGGATCGACATCCGTAGTGCTGCCCTCACCGCCTGCTGACTGCGCCACCGCCTGCAAGGGTTCTGGCTCTGTCGCAACAGCGCCAAAGACAAACTCAACGCTATCAAGCAAGTAGTCGCTACCCTGACTGAGCGCTCCATTGGCAGGCGCCGCATAATCACCCTGATCATCTGCCAGCGCGCCATACACAAAAGTAGAGCCATCATAGGTGCCAGCAGTCAGTACCAATTGCGTGAAGCCCTGGCTCGCGGAGATTTGGACTGGCTGATCGCCGGCGAGATCATCGGCGTTGAACAGGACTTCTGCGACTACATTGCCCTGGTCGTCCAGCGCCTGCACCCTGCCCGACTCCCGGAAAACGCCTTCGGTATCGAGCCGGGATATCTCCAGCGTTGCTTCGGTAGCAACGCCATCCAGCTCAAAGCGAAGGGCTTCGGTTCCTTCAATCTCCTGGCGTGCCTGCCCGGTCTCAATGGCCTGTCCGCTGACACCGAGATCCCCGGCATAGATATCGCCTCCAGATAGCACATGGGAGCCGGCAGCAGAGAGGGAGGCATTGCTCCAGACTTCGCCGCTGTCAGTGATATCGGCTTTGTGAGTAATGGTCACGGACGCATCGGTCCAGGCATTACTCCAGGCATCCCGGTCAGACCTTGGCAGTCGGGTCGGAGCATCGCCCAGGGAGATGGTTTCAACTTCGCTTGGCAGCACATCGATGGTCACCGTGCCGGTGCTGTTGGTGGTACCGTCACTGACCGTGTAGGTCAGCTCCTCGGTACCGACAAAGCCCGGATCCGGCGTGTAGGTGAAGGAGCCATCCGTCGCTATATTGAGAGTCCCGTTGGCCGGGGCCTCAATGGACTGCACGTTAAGCGAATCGCCATCCGCATCGGTGTCGTTGGCCAACAACCCGTCCAGCGCAGCGACCGTCAGTACCTGGCCGGCGTGTACCGTATAGCTGTCGTCCCCAACCACCGGGGCCTCGTTCTGCACCTCGATGGTGACCGTCCCTGTACTGGTGGTGGTGCCGTCACTGACCGTATAAGTCAGCTCCTCGGTACCGACAAAGCCCGGATCCGGCGTGTAGGTGAAGGAGCCATCCGTCGCTATATTGAGAGTCCCGTTGGCCGGGGCCTCGATGGACTGCACGTTAAGCGAATCGCCATCCGCATCGGTGTCGTTGGCCAGAAGACCGGCCGCTGCAGCAACCGTGAGCACTTCACCAGCATGAACGCTGTAGTTTTCATCCACGACATCCGGTGCCACATTGCCAGCCTGATCAGTCACCCCGTTGATGGCAATATTGACGGTTGCCGTGTCGGTTCCCCCATTGCCATCGCTGACGGTATAGCTGAAGGAATCGCTATCCGTATCGCCATTGTTCAATGACTCGAACTGACCGTTCGGGTCATAGGTGAATGTGCCGTCGGCGTTCAGTGTGACCTGTCCGCCTTTGGCCGTAACAAAGCTGCCCGCAGTGACCGTCAGGGTGTCCCCGTCCACATCACTGTCGGCGCCGTTGCCGTTATCCACCAGAACATTGCCTGTAACCGGGCTATCCTCGTCGGTCACCACGTTATCGTCTGCTGCAACGGGCGCATCGTTGACCCCGTTTATAGTCAGGGTCACTGTGGCCGTGTCGGTGCCACCGTTGCCGTCATCAAGGGTGTAAGTGAAGCTGTCGGTATCAGACTGGCCAACACCCAGTGACTCGAACTGACCGCTCGGGTCATAGGTGAAGGTGCCATCGGCGTTCAGCGTCACCTGTCCGCCCTTGGCGGTGGTAAAGCTGTCCGCAATGACCGTCAGGGTATCTCCGTCCACATCACTGTCGGCGCCGCTTCCGTTGTCAGCCAGCACGTTGCCATTCACCGGGTTGTCCTCATCGGTCACCACGGCATCGTCCGCCGCCACCGGTACGTCATTCACCCCATCGATGGTGATAGTCGCGGTGGCCGTATCGGTGCCGCCGTTACCGTCGCTGATCGTGTAGGTGAAGCTGTCGGTGGTGCTGGCGCCCACGGCCAGGTCTTCAAACTGACCGTTGGGATCGTAGTCGAAACTGCCATTGGCATTCAGTGTCAGCAGTGCGCCGCTGGCCAGGGTGACCTGGGCGCCAACACTCAGCGCGTTGCCGTTGACCTCGGTAACAACCAGCGTATCGCCTTCTATATCGGAATCGGATCCGGCGCCGTTATCAACCAAAACATTGCCCGAGAAGGCAGTGTCTTCATCGGTCGCAAGGGCATCGTTAACCGCATCGGGCGCATCGTTGACCCCATTGATTGTCAGGGTCACTGTGGCCGTGTCGGTGCCGCCGTTACCATCATCAATGGTGTAAGTGAAGGTGTCGGTATCGGACTGACCAACACCCAGTGACTCAAACTGAGCATTCGGGTCATAGTCGAAGGTTCCGTCGCCATTGACGGTGACTAAGGCACCGCTCGCCAGAGTGACCTGTTCCCCCACATCAAGGACATTACCGTTAATGGCTGAGACAACAAAAGTATCGCCCTCGATATCCGAGTCCGCCGCCACACCGTTAATGGCAAACACACTGCCGGAAAGCGGCGTATCCTCATCCGTGCTGAGCAGGTCGTTAACCGCATCCGGCGCATCGTTAAGGCCATTAATCATCAGGTTAATGGTTGCAGTGTCCGTTCCGCCATTGCCATCGCTGAGCGTGTAGGTGAAGGAATCCGCATCACTTTCACCGCTAGCAAGTGACTCAAATGCCGCATTGGGGGAGTAATTGAATGAGCCGTCGGCGTTGATGTTGATGAGGCCGCCACCAGTCGTTGCAAAGCTGCCCACTGTCGTGACGGTTAGCGTGTCACCGTCGGCGTCGGTGTCCGCTCCATTGCCGTTGTCGCTGAGCGCGTTACCAGCGATCGCCGTGTCTTCATCTGTGGTAAAGCTGTCATCCTGAGCAACGGGTGGGGTGTTGGTGGTACCGACACCACTGACCGTTACATTTACTGTTGCGGTGTCCTGTGCCCCACCTTCATCTTCAATGGTGTAGGTGAAGGAGTCGGTGCCGCTTTCGCCGGAGTCCAGTGCGTCAAACTGACCGTTGGGGTCATAGCTGAAAGTGCCGTTCGCATTGAGTGTCAGTAGTGCGCCGCTGGCCAGTGTAACCGCGGCACCGACATCTACCGGTGAGCCATTAACCGCCACCACCGTCAGTCCACCCACACCACCGTCAATGTCCTCATCCGCACCGTTGCCGTTATTCATCAGAACATTGCCGCTAAGCACGGCATCTTCATTGGTGCCAACGTCGTCGTCTTGAGCAACCGGATCGTCATTCAGTCCATTGATCGTCAGGTTCACAGTCGCCGTATCGGTTCCACCATCGCCGTCAGACAGGGTATACGTGAAACTGTCAGCGCCATTCTCCGTACCCGAGAGGCTGTCAAACACACCGTTCGTGTCGTAAGCAAAGGTTCCATCGGCGTTCAGCGTCAGCAGTGCTCCGCTGGAAAGCGTAATGGTACTGCCAATGTCCGCCGGAACACCGTTGACCGCAGAGATCGAAAGCGTGTCACCGCCGGTATCCGAGTCCGCGCCAGTGCCATTGTTGAGCAGCACATTACCGTTAACGCTGTCGTCCTCATCAACCGTAAAGAAATCGTCCCGTGCTATCGGATTGCCGTTCTCCACCGTAACCTCGAAAGTATCCGTTTCTTCGGCATTGGCCGCAGCGGAGTTGTCATTGACGGTCACCGTTACCGTGTAGGTGCCTTCCAGGGCAAAAGTGTGATTGATGTTAGGGCTCTTGTTGGCACTGTTGAACACCAAAGGCTCCGAACCATCTCCCCAGTCAACTGTGATGGTGTAGGTGTCCGGATCCGGATCGGACAGCGTCAGGTTCTGACTGAAATTCTGCCCTTCCGTACTGGTGCCATCGGCACCCGCTTCAAGCCCGGGCGCATCATTGACCGGTGCCAGTGTGATATTGGTCTGGGCAACCTCCGTCGACAACACCAGCCCATCGCTGCCCCGCCAGCCGAAAGTGTCCGCACCGAAATAATCCGGATCACCCAGGTAAGCCAGATCCCCGTCGGCGAGCTCGGCAAGCGTAACCTGATCTCCTACACTGACCGAGGCACCGCTCAGCAACAGCTCGCCGTTATCCGGCAGTACAGCGATTTCGATGAAGGCCAGGCCCTGACCGTCAGGATCATCAAAGTTATCAACAAACAGCTGGTCGCTGAGTACCAGGAGTTGATCCTCGAAACCGTCCACGCTGCCATCGGTGACCTGAGGAGGCGTATTGCCATAGAGCTGGTAGAAGACCCCGTAGCCACTTCCGTCACCACTGTCGCCGCTGGTGAAGGCACTCCAGGATACAACAAACCCTCCTCCAGGAAGTGCCGAGAGTGCAGGCTCATGCTGAGTAGAGCTGAACTCCGTGTTGACCTGGAACTCACTGTCAAGACGGTTACCACTGGCATCGTACTGTTGGCCGAAGACCCCAATACCACTGCCATCACGCCCGCTATTGTCAGACCAGGTGATCACATATCCGCCGGTATCCAGTGCTATCAAGGCGGGGTTCTGCTGACTTGAGCTGCGCTCATCGTTTACCCGGAACTCATTACCTACCGGAAGGCCGTTGTCCGCAAACTGGCGAGCATATATACCTTCACCGCTACCATCCTGACCATTGGATTCCCAGGTCAGGATGAAACCACCTCCGGCCAGACCCGCAACATCCGGTGCATCCTGGGTACCTTCCACGGTCACATTGACCTGGAACTCACTGGTTTCTCCCGCACCCAGAGCCGTTCCATCACGGTCTACTGCATTGCCAACAGCATCATAACGCTGGGCAAAAATGCCCGAACTGTCACCGTCTCCAGCGGCGCCACTGGTCACGGATGTCCAGGCCACCAGAAAACCACCGTCGGAGAGGGCTGTAACTTTTGGCTGATACTGGGATGAAGCCGTCTCCGTATTGACCACGAATTCACCACCGACTGCTGCTCCAGAGGCATCGTAGATCTGGCCGATGATACCCACTCCACTGCCATCGCCAGCTGACCCCGAAGTCTGGGATTCCCAAACCACGACGAAGCCGCCATCGGGCAAGGCAACCACATCTGGCTCATCCTGCGCAGAAGAGGTATTGGTATTGACCACGACCTCTGCGGACGAAGCCGTAGGCGTACCGTCTCCGGCAAAACCATCGAACTGACGGGCTATTACAGCGTTGCTGCTGCCGTCACCGGCGGAGCCACTGGAAGCCGACTGCCAGACCACCACAAACCCGCCATCGTTGGTGGCCGTTACCTGTGGATTATTCTGGTTACTGTCGGTTTCCGTATTGATCTGGAACTCCACCCCGAGTGGATTACCCAAAGCATCAAAGTGTTGCCCAAAAACGCCATCGCCGCTGCCGTCACCGGCAGCCCCGGACGACTGAGATGTCCACACAATAACGAAGCTGCCATCGCTGAGCGTGGCCACGGCAGACTCATCCTGATACCCGTCGGTTTCGGAATTGGCCTGGCGTTCGCCGAAGATCGGCACTGCGGCATCCGGGGTCGGCGTGATGTTGACCGTCACCAACTGAGGCTGACTGGTACCGCCGTCTCCGTCACTGATCTGTACCCGAAACTGACGACTGGGTATCGGATCGTCCGAGGTATTGGCGTAGGTCAGATTTTCTACCACGGCTTCCACCGCCTCGGCGCTGGCATTAGCATTCAGTGAAATTTCAAGGATGCTGCCGTTCTGCCCACTGGATACGATGGTACCGACGATGGTTCCTTCGTAGGTCACAGAAGCACCACTGATGCCTACCTCGGCTGGGCCGGTGCCCTGATTACGAACGCCCAGTTGGTCCTGAGTGCCATCGTCCGGAACGTTGAACTGGTCCAGCATGGCTTCCGGAATATTGAGACGGGATACCAGTATGTTGCCGCCATCGAAGTCGCCGGAATCCGCATCACTGACGGCGACTGCGGCGTTGGCATCGAGCAACTGCGGCCCTGCATTGACCGCCGATTCTGCAAATGTGACCTCGCTATTGAATGCCTCCAGCACTGGTGCGGCCTGGCTGGAGAAATCCCCAACATCGCCGAACAGCTGATGGCTGATTCCGTAACTGCTGCCATCACCGGCAGAGCCACTTGTGAACGACTGCCAGGCCACCACAAAATTGCCGCCCGGCAGGCCTGCAATGGATGGTGACGCCTGAGTGCTTGCGGTTTCGGTATTGACCCTGAACTCGCCATCAATACGATTACCGGCCGCGTCATACTTTTGCGCGAAAATATCGTCTGCACTGTTGCCATCGCGCCAGGCAACCGCAAAGCCTCCGTTGTCCAAAGCGGCAATAGCCGGTTCAGTCTGTAAATTGGACGTGGTCTCATTGACCCGGAATTCCCCGCCGACCGGGGCACC